>NZ_BAAADB010000019.1 GCF_039522025.1 Deinococcus depolymerans
CTGGGCGTGCGAGGCATAGTCACTTCGCATCAAGGCCCATGAGACCGGGGAATTTCAAGCCCCTGCCTCCTGGGCCTTCGTGCTGGTCGCTGTTCTCTCGCCCGTGGAAACTCTTGGGGCAAGAGTTTTGACTGGCGCGGCGTGTTTGTGTCGGGCGGTGACGGGTCCGGCCTCGACGCCATCCTGCCGCCCCCCGTAAGGCCCGCGCGCTGCGCGCACGACGGCCGGTGGTGATCTGCGGTGGCTGGCAGGGCACCTTGCCGAACGCCGCTGATCGACTTCAAAACCCAGCTTCGGCAGAAGCCCAAAAAGTAGAACCTTCCAGCACGCACCAAGTTGGCTGGCCAGCCCAGCGTCGTGGCAACGCGGCCCGTCGTGCGCGCAGCGCGCGGGGCGCCCGCCGCGAACTCGGAGGTCTGCAACCCCATCCGTGGCCGAACCCGCCAGTCACCCACCGACCACCCTAGAGAAATACCTGCCCAGTGCAACGCCGCTCCCCCTGCCCCCCTGGGGTAGGGGGCTGGGGGGTGGGGAGGCCCGCCGCCAGGCGCCCACCTTCCGACAGAGCCCAATTCACGCCAGCCGCTCACTCCCCCGGCTCGTGAACTCCGCCCAGGCCCGCGCGAGCCGGTTGACTGCTTCGGGGATGTGGTCGGGGTGCAGGGTGAAGGGGATGCGGAGGTACTGGTCGGGGAGGGGGTCGACGCCCATGCTGGCGCCGGGGTAGAGGCGCAGGCCGTGGCGGGCGGCGTGGTGGGTGTAGGCGCTGGCGGTGGGGGTTGGGAGGGTGATCCAGAGGAACTGGCCGCCGGGTGGGGTGGTGAATGTCCAGTCGGGGAGGTGGGTGCGGAGGAGGTGGGCGAGGTGGTCGCGGGCGGGGGTGATGGTGGCGCGGCGCTCGTGGATGAGGGTGGGGAGGTCGGTGAGGAGGTGGAGGGCGAGGTGCTGGGCGGGTTGGCTGCTGCCGAAGTCGGTGAGGGTCTTGGCCTGTTTGAGGGTGGGGGCGAGGGTGGGGGGGAGGCGGAGCCAGCCGATGCGCAGGCCCGCCCAGTAGAGCTTGCTGAGGGAGCCGACGTTGAGGATGGGGGCGTGGGGGGCGAGGGTGCTGAGGCGGGGGGGTGGGGGGGTGTCGGTGAAGGGGAGGTCGAGGAGGGTGTCGTCTTCGAGGGTGGGGAGCCCTGTGTCGTGGAGGTGCGCGGCGAGGTGTTGCCGGGCGGGGTGGGGGAGGGTGGTGCCGGTGGGGTTGTGGTGGGTGGGGGTGAGGAAGGCGAGGCGGGGGTGGTGGGTGCGGGTCTGGTGCGCGAAGTGGTGGGGGTCGAGGTGCTGGGTGGTGACGGGGGTGCCGGTGAGGTGGGCGCCGGCGGCGCGGATGACGTCGATGGCGCCGAAGTAGGTGGGGGTCTCGAGGAGGGCGGTGTCGCCGCGCCGGAGGAGGGTGTGGGCGGTGAGGGCGATGGCCTGCTGGGCGCCGCTGGTGATGAGGATCTGTTCGGGGGTGGTGGGGAGGCCGGCGCGGGTGTAGTGCTGGGCGAGGAGGTCGCGGAGTGCGGGGAGGCCGTGGGGGTGGTAGGGGCTGTCGTAGTGGGCGTGCTGGGTGGCGTCGCGCAGGCGGGTGCGTTGCTGGTCGGTGAGGAGGGGGACGGCGATGGTGAGGTCGATCTCGCTGGGGTGGGCCGCGCCGACGGGGGTGCGCAGCGTGAGGAGGGGCTGGGCGCGGGGGGCGGTGGGGGCGACGTGCGTGCCGCGTCCGACGTGCCGGGTGAGGTGGCCGCTGGCGGTGAGGTCGTCGAGGGCGGTGACGGCGGTGGCGCGGCTGACGCCGAGGAGGGCGGCGAGGGTGCGTTCGGCCGGGAGGCGCTGTCCGGGGGTGAGTTCGCCTCTGTCGATGGCGTGCTGGAGGTGGGTGTGCAGGCGGGTGTGGAGGGGGCCGGGGTGGTCGCGCCAGCCGCGCAGCAGGGCGGCCCAGTGGGGCGCGTCGGTGGGGCTGGGCGGCGTGGGCATGCGCTTCAGCTTACGGGCCAATCTGTCTGGATGAGCAGGCCAATGCGCGGGCCATTGCCTCTGCCCAGGGGGGGCCATCTGGGCGCAGACTCTGGGGCATGACCACGCTCCCTGCCGCCAGTGCTGCGCCCTCGTTCTGGCGGGATTCGCACCCGAGCGCGGTGCTGGCGGGGTTGATCACCATGCTGATCGGCTGGGCGGGCCCGAACGTGCTGATCTACTCGGTGGCGCAGGCCGCGCACCTCAGTGACGGTCAGGCGATGTCGTGGCTGTGGGCGCACGCGCTGCTGGCGGGCCTGACCGGGATCGTCCTGAGCCTGCGGACCCGCATGCCCATCCTGGTCACGTGGAGCACGCCGGGCATCGCGCTGCTCGTGACGGCGTTGCCGGGCATTCCCTTCCCGGAGGCGGTGGGGGCGTTCCTCACGTCGGGTCTGCTGGTGCTGGGTCTGGGGCTGTTCCCGCCGCTGACCAGGGGGTTGCAGGCCATCCCCGCGCCGCTGGCGGCCGCGCTGAACGCCGCGATCCTCCTCCCGTTCGGCTTCCGGGCGCTGCAGGCGTTCGGCACCGCCCCCACGCTGGTGGGCGTGATGATCGTCGCGTACTTCGCGCTGCGGCTGGTCGCGCCGCGCTGGGCAGTCGCGGGCGTCCTCCTGACCGGCGTGGTAGCCAGCGGCGTCCTGAACCTGTGGCATCCGCAGCCCGTCGCGCTGGCCCTCACCCGCCCGGAGTTCGTGCTCCCACAGTTCAGCCTGCACGCCACCCTGAACCTCGCCCTGCCACTCACGCTCCTCGCCTTCACGGGACAGTTCGTGCCGGGTTTCGGCGTCCTGAAGACCAGCGGGTACGAACCCGCGCCCGGCCCGATCCTGCGCGCCTGCGGCCTCGCCAGCAGCGCCGCCGCGTTCGCCGGATGCCACAACCTCACCCTCGGGGCGCTGCTGGCGAACATCGTCACGGGTCCCGAGGCGCACCCGGACGCCCGCAAACGCTACACCGCCGCCGTCTGGGCCGGCGTGTTCAACATGACCGTGGCGCTGTTCGCGGGCACCGTCCTGCACCTGCTGGGCATCCTCCCCACCCAGGCCATCGCCGCACTCGCCGGACTGGCCCTGCTCGCCGCCATGGGCAGCAGCCTCCAGGCCGCCTTCCAGGGTGCCCAGACCGGGAGCCTCGCCGCGCCCGTCGTCCTGCTCGTCGCCCTCAGCGGCATCACCCCGCTCGGCATCGGCGCGCCCTTCTGGGGCATTCTGGCCGGGCTGATCGTGTCCATGATCGAATCCCGGACTCGCGCAACCTGACGGACGTGTGGCATTCCCTGTGCGGATTCCGTCAGTCCGCGCTGCTGCCACTCTGCGGAGCAGCCCTACGGATCGCTCTGCTCGGATGGAAGGGGGGTGGCAACCCCTTCCATCCGGGGGGCCGTATCCCTCCACGGCTTGACACGCGGGGCGCGTCCCTGTAGAGTGATGGTTCTGGTCCGCAAGGACCGTGCAGTGCAGTCCACGTTGTACACGAATGCACTTGAGGGAGGCGCCCACCTCTAGGATTGACGAAAACACGGGCGCGCGAACAGAGGCAGTCGCCGGTCACACCGGCCTCCCTGATCCCCCAGAAAGCCACCCGAGCGGGTGGCTTTCCTCATTCAGCGTGCCGCCTCAGCGCCAGCCGAGGCCAGGGGCGACGTGCGTCAGGATGCTCCCGATCAGGTGCGCGTTGTAGTCCACGCCCAGCTGGTTCGGCACGGTGAGCAGCAGCGTGTCGGCTTCCGCGATCGCCTCGTCCTGCCGCAGCTGCTCGATCAGGCGGTCCGGTTCGTCGGCGTAGCTGCGGCCGAACACGGCGCGGTACTGGTCGATGGCGCCGAACTGGTCGCGACCGGCCTGCCGTCCGAAGTACGTGCGGTCCTGGTCGTTCACGAGGGCGAAGATGCTGCGGCTGACGGACACGCGCCCCTCGCGGGCGTGCCCGGCCTCGCGCCACGCGGCGCGGTAAGCGCGGATCTGCTCGGCCTGCTGCACGTGGAACGGCTTGCCACTCTCGTCGACCTTCAGGGTGGAACTCTGGAGGTTCATGCCCATCCGCGCGGCCCACTCGGCGGTCGCGTTCGACGCGGCGCCCCACCAGATCCGGTCCCGCAGGCCCGCCGAGTACGGCTCCAGGCGCAGCAGGCCGGGCGGGTTCGGGAACATCGGGCGGGGGTTCGGCTGCGCGAAGCCTTTGCCCTCGATCACGTCGAGGAACACCTCGGCGTGCCGCCGCGCCATGTCCGCGTCGGTCTCGCCGGGGGCGGGCGCGTACCCGAAGTGCCGCCACCCGTCGATCACCTGCTCCGGCGAGCCCCGGCTGATGCCCAGCTGCAGCCTCCCGCCGGAGATCAGGTCGGCGGAACCGGCGTCCTCGGCCATGTACAGCGGGTTCTCGTAGCGCATGTCGATCACGCCCGTGCCCAGCTCGATGCGGTTGGTTTTCGCGCCCATCGCGGCCAGCAGCGGGAACGGCGAGCCCAGCTGCTGCGCGAAGTGATGCACCCGCACGTACGCGCCGTCCGCGCCCAGCTCCTCGGCGGCGACGGCCAGATCGATGGTCTGGTGCAGGACGTCCGCCGCCGAGCGCGTGCCCGACTGCGGGGACGGATTCCAGTGCCCGAACGAGAGAAAGCCGATCTTCTTCATGGGCACAGGCTAGCGCCTATGGTTGAAAAAGTAAATCGGTTTGATTGGCAAATCTGAATATGGGTCGTGAAACGGATACCAGCATCCAGCCCGGCGGCTACCCTCAGCACATGGCCCGCAAACCCCGTACGAGACTCGTTGACCGCAGCGAGTATGACGAGATCACCGGGCGCCTGCAGCACTACGCCTGTTTCCATTGCCGCAAGGCCTTCAAACAGGGCTTTCCCAGGTCCGGGCACACGCTCCCATGCCCGCAGTGCCGCCAGCCCATGACGAACATGGGCACCGACTTCAGGGCCCCCGCCCAGCGCGAGCGCAGGCAATGGCAGAAAGTTCAGCAGCTCGCTCAGGCAGGCGTCCGGTTCTTCCCCGTCGGCAGCACGGGCACGCCCGGTGACCGTCCCGCGACCCTGGCGGAATTCCCCGCCTTCCTGCGGCGCATCCACCCGCCCAGCGCCGGGCAGCAGGAGTTGGAACGCGAGCCCAGCACGAAGTCTTCCGCCCCAAGAGAAGGCCGACTGGTCCAGCGCGGCCGGTTCCCACATCAGACCTATGAACTGCTGGGGGATGCACTGCACAGTGGTGCAGCTCTTGAACTCTTCAGGGAGGGCCGCTGGCAACCCATCACGTTCATGACCCGGGGAAGTGGGGGGCCACTCTTCCACACCCCTTCTTCTACCCCAGAACCAGTGTCATGACATACGTGTCGCACGCTCCGGTGTTTGTGACGCAGCGACATCGTCTGCGTTGGCCCGCACCATAGAAGAAAGCCGGAGCATCACGCCCCGGCTTCCCTCGCTCAGCCTCCGGCCATCAGCCGTCAGCCTTCTGCGTTTCTGGTGGCCTCAGACTCGGGGGCGGCCCCTCGTCTTTCTTGACCAGTCAACGCAGGAGTTGTTGCTCTTAGAAGTCCATGCCGCCCATGTCGGGGCCGCCGGCGGGTGCGGGGGCGGCCTTTTCGGGCTTGTCGCTGACGATGGCTTCGGTGGTGAGGATCAGTGCGCCGATGCTGGCGGCGTTCTGCAGCGCGGTGCGGGTGACCTTGGCGGGGTCGACGATGCCGGCGGCGACCATGTCGTCGACGTACTCGCCGGTGGCGGCGTTGAAGCCGAAGCGGGGCTTGTCGCTGTTGATGACGGCGTTCACGATGACGCTGCCTTCTTCACCGGCGTTCGCGGCGATCTGACGGGCGGGCTCTTCGAGAGCGCGGATCAGGATGCGGGCGCCGGTGGCCTCGTCGCCGGTCAGGCTCTCGGCGGCCTTGCGGACGGCGGGGATGATGCGCAGCAGGGTGGTGCCGCCGCCGGAGACGATGCCTTCCTCGACCGCGCTGCGGGCGGTGCTCAGGGCGTCCTCGTAGCGGTGCTTCTTCTCTTTGAGTTCCGTTTCGGTGGCGGCACCGACGCGGATGACGGCGACGCCGCCGGCGAGCTTGGCGAGGCGCTCCTGGAGTTTTTCCTTGGCGTAGTCGCTGTCGGTGGTGTCCAGTTCGCCCTTGATGGCGTTGACGCGGGCGTCGATCTGGGCCTGCTCGCCTTTCCCGTCGACGATGGTGGTTTCGTCTTTGGTGATGCGGACGCGGGCGGCGCGGCCGAGCATGTCCATGGTGGTGTTCTCGAGCTTGTGGCCGAGGTCTTCGCTGACGACTTCCCCGCCGGTGACGGCGGCGATGTCGCGCAGCATTTCCTTGCGGCGGTCGCCGAAGCCGGGGGCCTTGACGGCGGCGATGTTCAGGGTGCCGCGCAGCTTGTTGACGACCAGGGTGGCGAGCGCTTCACCTTCGACGTCCTCGGCGATGATCAGCAGGGGGCGGCCGGTCTGCGCGACCTTCTCGAGGACGGGCAGCAGGTCTTTCAGGGCGCTGACCTTCTTCTCGTAGATGAGGATGTAGGCGTCTTCGAGGACGGCTTCCATGGTGTCGGGGCTGGTGATGAAGTAGGGGCTGATGTAGCCCTTGTCGAACTGCATGCCTTCCACGACGTCCACTTCGGTGTCGAAGCCTTTGCTTTCTTCGATGGTGATGACGCCTTCCTTGCCGACCTTGTCCATCGCGTTGGCGATTTCCTCGCCGACCTGCTCGTCGTTGGCGCTGATGCCGGCGACTTTCTTGATGGCTTCGCTGTCCTCGACGGGCACGGCGAGGGTCTTGATTTCCTCGATGGCGGCGGCGACGGCTTTCTCGATGCCGCGCTTCAGGGCGAGGGGGTTGGCGCCGGCGGCGACGTTGCGCAGGCCTTCTTTCACGACGGCCTGGCCGAGCACGGTGGCGGTGGTGGTGCCGTCACCGGTGATGTCGTTGGTCTTGCTGGCGACTTCTTTCAGCAGCTGCGCGCCGATGTTCTCGAGCTTGTCTTCCAGCTCGATTTCCTTGGCGACGGTCACGCCGTCCTTGGTGATGGTGGGGCTGCCGAATTTCTTCTCGATGACGACGTTGCGGCCGCGCGGCCCGAGGGTCACTTTGACGGCGTTGGCGACGGCGTTCACGCCTCGTTCGAGGGCGCGGCGGGCTTGTTCATCGAACACGAGCTGTTTAGCCATGGTGATGCTCCTTTGGGGGCGGTGAGTGCAGAGCGCTGGGCTCTGGGGTCACGCCTGTTGAGTGGGATGGGGTGGGGGTTGGCTCCCCTGTGGGGGAGCGGTCAGCGCCGCTGACTGAGGGGCTGGGCCTCGGTCGGCGGGCGCGTTACTCGACGATGGCGAGGATGTCGCGTTCGGCGAGGATGGAGTAGTTCTTGCCTTCGAGGCTGACTTCGGTGCCGCCGTACTTGGCGAAGTAGACGGTGTCGCCTTCCTTGACGTCCAGCGCCACGCGGGTGCCGTTGTCGAGCATCTTGCCGCTGCCGACGGCGATGACCTTGCCGCGCTGGCTCTTCTCTTTGGCGGTGTCGGGGACGTACAGGCCGCCGGCGGTCTTCTGCTCGGCTTCCTCGATGATTTCAACCAGAACGCGGTCACCTAAGGGTTTCAGCATGTTGTGTCCTCCTGTGAGTTGGGGTGTGGAGCTTCGGCCTGCCGGACGCTCCGGCTGTTTTTGCCGTTCCGCACGCAATCCTAGGCGCGAAGTGACAAAAATGTCAAGTCGGGGAATCTGACAATTTGAGTCTGGTGCGCTCAAGGTGCGCCAGCACGCGCAAAGCGCATATGCCCTTGCCATCTCATAGCACAAACGTATATATGTAAGGAGAACATACGCACACAACCCGGCGCCTGGCGTGCCCGCACGCCCCCACCCCAGGAGGACTCCCGCACATGGCCACACGCCCCGCCATCCTGTCCCGCAACGCCTTCGAGGACGCCTTCGACGCCCTCGGCGCCGCCCCCCTCACCCTCGCCGTCCTGGACCTCGACCACTTCAAGACCCTGAACGACACCCTGGGCCACAGCGAAGGCGACCGCGTCCTGCGCGGCGTGGAACGCCTGCTGTCCGGCAGCCTCCCGTCGGGCAGCGTCATCGGCCGCATCGGCGGCGACGAGTACGCCTGCCTGCTCCCCGAAACCGCCGCCGAGACCGCCCTGATCCTCCTCGACGAGGTCATCAAGCACTTCCACATCCACCGCGACCCCCACTGGCCCAAGAGCCTGGGCCTCAGCGTCGGCCTCGCCTCGCGCCCCGCCCACGCCACCCACTACGCCGAGCTGTACCGCGCCGCCGAGGAAGCCCTGCTGCGCGCCAAACGCGAGGGCCGCGCCCGCGCCTGCATCTACGTGGAAAGCAAGATGGTCCTGAAAAGCAACTACTACAGCAAGAGCCAGCTCGACCGCCTCGCCAAACTGAGCGGCGCCCTGGGCCGCACCGAGGCCAGCCTGCTGCGCGAGGCCGTGGACGACCTGATCGAGAAGAACCGGGGTGAACTGTGACCGGGGTGGTGGGGGGTGGGGAGTGGGAAGTGGGAGGAGAGGCTGGGGCACTCGGCGCAGGCTGGCACGCGGCCCTGTCGGAGGCGTGGGACGCGTACCTGCACGGTTCTTATCCCGTCGGGGCCTGCGTCGTGGACGAGCGTGGACAGGTGATCGCCAGGGGCCGCAACCGCCTGAGTGAACGCCGCGCCGTCGAGCAGGGCGTGATCAGCGGGCATGACCTGGCGCACGCGGAAGTGAACGCCCTGCTGAACCTGACCACCACGCCCCGCCCCGAGTGCTACTCGTGGACGCTGCTCACGACCCTGCAACCGTGCCCGCAGTGCGCCGCCATCGCGGCGATGGGCGGCATGCGGCACGTATCCTACGCCGCGCCGGACGCCTGGATTGCCGAGTCGAACCTCCTGACGCACGATCCGTACGTGGCCCGCAAGGGCGTGAGGGTATCCAGAGCCCCGGAGCCCGTGCAGAGGGCGGCGCTGCGGCTGGTGCTGGTCGCCCACCTGGAGGACGGACAGGACCCGGACAGCCCCATGCTGCGCAGCTTCGCGTCGTACCCGGACGACGTTCACGCGGCGGCCGCCCTGCACGCCGCCGGCACCCTGGCGGCCCTGCGTGACCAGCGCGCTCCGCTGGCCGAGGCGCTGGCGGTGCTGGCATGACCCGCCCCGCCTTCGTGGACCTGTCGCCGGGCCTGGACCGTGTGGGCCGCGCCTGCGCGTGGATCGAGCGGGGGGACGGCTTCGTGCTGATGACGGGCCTGGAGTGGGGCGGGTGGACCCTGCCGGGCGGCGGCATCCACCCCGGCGAGACACCCGAGGTGGCCGCGGCCCGCGAGGCGTGGGAGGAGGCGGGCGCACACGCCGAGGTCGCGGGCGCCCCGTTCCCGATCGTGGGCGTCACTGGGGTCGAGAGCGTGTGCGTGCCCCTGCACCTGACCCGCCTGGAGCCCAGCCCGGAGGGCCGCCCCGTCACGTGGGTGAATCCCCGCTCGCTGCCGTGGGCGCAGGATCACCAGCTGCGGCAGGGCCTCGCGGCGCGCGGGCAGACGCCACCACACCTGGAGGTTCCGCCGCTGGTGCAGGCCGCGCAGGCGGTCGCCAGTCCCGATTTCGCGGGGGGCTGCTCGCCCGAGACGGGCCGCCTGCTGCGGACCCTGGCGGCCACGCGCCCCGGCGGGCGGGTGCTGGAACTCGGGACGGGAACCGGCGTGGGCGCGGCGTGGCTGCTCTCGGGCCTCGACCGCGCCGGGCGCCTCCTGACCGTGGAGGCCGACCCGGCGCGGGCCGAGGTGGCCTGGGCCGCGCTGCAGGCCGACCCGCGCGCCCGCGTGCAGCGCGGCGACTGGGGTGACGTGCTGCGTGACGGGCCGTTCGACCTGATCTTCGCGGACTGCGCGCCCGCGAAGACCCTGGACGCGCTGGACCGGCTGGTGCGGGCCCTGCGGCCCGGCGGGACGCTGATCATGGACAACTTCAGCCCGCCCGCCTTCATGTCGCCCGACCGGCACGCGGGCGACCCGCTCAGGGACGCGCTGTTCAGGCACCCGCAGCTGACCTGCACCGAACTGGAAGTCCGCCGCCGCGAACGCGTGCTGCTGGCCGTGAGGACCGCGTGACCGGCGAGCTGCACCTGACCGTCCTGCGCCACGGCCGCAGCCGCGCCGACGACGAGAACGTCCACGAGGGCCGATACGACAGCCCCCTGAACCCGGAAGGTGAGGCGCAGGCGGCCGCGCTGGCCGCGTACTGGAGGGCGAACCCGCCGGGCTTCGACCGGGCGTACTGTTCCACCCTGCAACGGGCGCACGGCACCGCCCGCATCGTCACGGACGCCCTGGGCGTGCCCCTGACCCCCACGGACCTGCTGCGCGAGTGGGACAACGGGCCACTGGCCGGCATGGGCCGCGAGGCGGCGCTGGAACGCTACCCCATCCCGGCGTTCCGGCACGACCTCGACCCGTTCACCGCCGAGGGGGGCGAGAGTCAGGCGGCGATCCGCGCCCGCGCGCTGCACGCCCTGGAACTCGTGTGGAATGGCGGCGGCCAGCGGGTGCTGCTCGTCACGCACGGCGGCTTCGGGAACAGCCTGCTGCGTGAACTGCTGGGCGCCTCGCGCGGCTGGTTCGCGTTCGGGGACACGGCCTTCGCCACGCTGCGCCTGAATCGGGGCAGCCACACGGCCCTGCTGACCGGCGTGAACCTCACGCCACACCTGCCCTGACCCGCCCCGTACAGTACCCGCATGCGCCACGACCTGACCCTGGTAGACGGCCCGTACACCCTGCGCCCCCTGACCGACGCGGACACCGCCCCGCTGATGGCACTGGCGCGGGCGCACGCGGCCGAGTACGCCCGCATGGGCACCTTTCCCACCCAGGAGCGCTACTACACCGGCGCGCTGGACGCCCCGGATCAGCTGCCGTTCGTGAAACTGGTCGGCGGCGAACTGGCCGGCGCGACCCGCTTCATGGAGATGCGCCCCGCGCACCGCCGCCTAGAGATCGGGAGTACCTGGCTGGCCCCGGCGTTCATGCGCACGCCCGCCAACCGCACCTTCAAGCGTCTGCTGCTGGACCACGCCTTCGGCCAGATGGGCATCCTGCGCGTGGAGATCAAGACGGACATCCTGAACACCCGCAGCCAGCAGGCCATTGAGCGTCTGGGGGCGACCCGCGAGGGCGTCCTGCGCCAGCACATGCCCCGCCCGGACGGCACGCAGCGCGACACGGTCATGTACTCCATCATTGCGGAGGAATGGCCGCAGCTTCGGGCGCGGCTGCTGGGTGCCACCTGATACGGACTCCGTTTGTTTCGTTAACAGATCGGACCACCACCGATCTGTCAACTCCACGTCCGGAACCCGGTTTTCTCCCACTCGCTTCGCTCGGATTGAACGGCTCTGTAAGCCATTCAATCGGAGTCCGTATGACCACCCCTACTCGTTGATCAGCAGCGGGTAGGGGTTGATCGCGCCGCCCGCCGCGTAGATCCCGTAGTGCAGGTGCGGGGGCGTGCCCTTTGCGTTCCCGCTGTCGCCCACGTAGCCCACCACGTCGCCCTGCTCGACCCAGTCGCCGCGCTTCAGGTCCGGGTAGCGTTCCAGGTGCGCGTAGTAGTGCCGCTGCCCGCCCGGCCCGAGGACCATGACGGTCCGGCCCCCCAGGTTGTTCGGGCCGACGTTCACGACCACGCCGCGCGTCGTGGCGCGGATGGGCGTGCCGCGCGGCGCGAAGATGTCCACGCCCTCGTGCCGGCGGCCCTGACTGCGCGCCCCTCCCCAGGTGTCCACGAAGCGCTGGCCCGGCAGCGGATTGGGCAGCGACCCCTCGGTCGCCCCCGGCTCCGACAGCAGGGCCGCGTACCGCCGCGCACCCTCAATCTGCGGCCACAGCAGGAACGCCGCGCCGCCCAGCACCGCCAGCGTCACCAGCCAGCCCAGCACCCGCCTCATTCCTGCCCTCCAGTGCGTCCTGGCCTCATCCTGCCCAGCATGGCGTGCGGGGGCCGCGCCCGAACCGGACAAAAGTTGCAGAGTGCCCCCACCATGAAGCCCGCCTCAACGGGGCCGGACCGGACCGTGCGCGCGGCCCCCGTCGGCCGCGCCGGGCAGGGTAGACTGACCGGATGCCCGCGCGTTCCCACCCCATTCCCGCGCACCTCTGGACGCTGCCCGGCGGCCTGACGGTCGCCTTCGAACGCCGGTCCGGTCCCGGCTTCGCCTTCGACCTGCGCGTGCCCGTCGGCAGCGCCCACGATCCTGCCGGGCAGGAAGGGGCCAGCGGCGTGCTGGAAGAATGGCTGTTCAAGGGTGCCGGCGGACTGGACGCCCGCGCCCTGCAGGACGCCTTCGACGACCTCGGCGTCCGCCGGGGTGGCGGGGTCGGCCCCGAAGCGACCCGCTTCTCCGTCAGCGGCCTGACCGCCGACCTGCGCGCCGCGCTCACCCTGACCGCCAGCGTCCTGAACAGCCCTCACCTGCCGGAAGACGAACTGCCGGTCCTGACCGACCTGGCCCGCCAGGACCTCGAGGGGCTGCTGGACAGTCCCGCCGACCGCCTCGCCACGCTGGCGCGGCAGACGGCGTTCCCCACCCCGCCCGGCGCGCCCCTGAGCGGGTACGGGCACCCCGCCAGCGGCACCCCGCAGGGCCTGGAAGCCCTGACGCCCGCCTCGCTGCGCGCCCACCTGCAGCGCTACGGGCAGGCAGGCAGCGTCCTGGGCCTCGTGGCGGACCTGGACCCCGGCGAGGCCCGCGACCTGACGGCCGCCGCGCTCGGCGACCTGCGCCCCGGCGTGCACGACCCCATTCCCGCTGCGCTGCGCACCCGCGCCCACGCGCACACCACCGACCCCGACGCCGAGCAGACGCACCTGAGCCTCACCATGCCCGGCGTACCCCCCGGCCACCCGGACTGGATGGCGTGGCAGGTCGCCCTGACCGCCCTGAGCGGCGGCAGCGCCAGCCGCCTGTTCCACGCGGTGCGCGAGGAACGCGGCCTGGCATACGCCGTGAGCGCCAGCCCGGTCATCCTGGGCGGGCAGGGATTCCTGGGCGCGTACGCCGGCAGCACCCCCGCCCGCGCACCCGAGACGCTGCAGGTCATCCTGGCAGAACTGCACCGCCTCCCGCAGGGCCTGACGCCCGCCGAGTTCGGCCGCGCCCGCGCCGGCCTGGACGCCAGCGTGGTCTTCGGCGCCGAGAGCATGCGCGCCCGCGCGCACGCCCTGACCCGCGACGCCGCCGTGTTCGGCCGGATCCGCAGCGTCCCGGAACTCCGCGAGGCCCTGGCCGCCCTGACCCTGGACGACGTGAACGCCTTCCTGGCCCGCTACCACCCCGCGCCGGACGTCACGACCGTCACCATCGGCCCCGAGGCGCACGGCCCCGGCGAACCCCTGACGGCCGGGAACGCCGAACCCACCCCCCCACAGCCTTCCGATCACCCCAGCGAGACCCTGCATGCCTGACCCTGCCCCCCAACACCACCGCCTGCCCGGCGGCCTGACCCTGCTGCTGGAACCCGACCCGGACGCCCAGACCGTCGCCGCCGGTTACTTCGTGAACACCGGCAGCCGCGAGGAAAGCGCCGCCGAGATGGGCGCCAGCCACTTCATCGAGCACCTGCTGTTCAAGGGCAGCGACACCCTCAGCGCCGCGCAACTGAACGAACGCCTCGACGACCTCGGCGGGCACGCCAACGCCTTCACCAGCGAGGAAGCGACCGTCTACCACGCCGCCACACTCCCGGAACGCACCACCGACCTGCTCGGCACGCTGACCGAACTGATGCGCCCCGCCCTGCGCCCCGACGACATCACCACCGAACGCGGCGTGATCCTCGAGGAGATCGCCATGTACGCCGAACAGCCCGCCGTGCGCGTCACGGACGAACTGCGCGCCGACTACTGGGGCGACCACCCGCTCGGCTGGCCCATCCTGGGCACCGCCGCCACCGTCACGGCCCTCACGCCGGACGCGCTGCGCCGCAACCACCGCGACCGCTACGGCGCCGACCGCGTCACCCTGACCGTCACCGGCCAGTTCGACCCGCCCGCCGTGCTGGACTGGGCCCGCACCCACCTGCAGGACTGGCCCGCCGCGACCCGCCCCGCCCCCCCACGCCTGCCCGCCCCGCGCCCGGACCGCGCCGCGCCCCGCCACCCCGGCACCGTCCGCGTCATCAACGACCCCACCCTGAGCCGCGTGCAGGTCACGGCCGCCACGCCCGGCCTGGACGCCACCCACCCGCTGCGCGAGGCGGCGCACGTCCTGGCCGACCTGATCGGCGGCGAGAACGGCGCGCTGTACTGGCACCTGATCGACGACGGCACCTGCGACAGCGCCGACCTGGGCCACCTGGAATACCAGGACGCCGGCACCTTCGAGGGCGGGTTCTCCTGCGACCCGGACCGGGCCGCCGCCGCGCTCGCCACGTACCGCCGCGTGCTGACCGGTGCGGGCGACCTGATCACCCCGGTCGCCGTGCGCCGCGCCGCCCGCAAACTCGCGGTGGGCACCCTGCTGCGCGCCGAGACCCCCCAGGGCCGCCTGTTCGCGCTGGGCATGGAACACCTCGCCACCGGTCACCCCCTCACCACCGAGGAACACGTCCGCCGCTACGAACAGGTCACCGCCGACGACGTCCGCGAGGTGCTGCGCCTGTGCCCGCTCGACCACCTGACCGTCGTCGCCCTGGGGCCCATCGACCAGCTCTGATCCCGGGCCAGTTCAATCGGAGTCCAGTTGAACCGCAGGCCGGTTCAGCGCGGGCCGGGGCGGGGGCCGAACGTCAACGGTGCGTGACCCGGCACGGCCTTCGCCGCGAACTCGTGCAGGCCCAGCCGGTCCGGCGCTTCCAGGTGGTAGCGGAAGTTCCACAGGTAATGCTGCACCACCCGCTCCGGCAACCCCAGCTTCCGCGCGTGCCGCGCCGCCACGTCCGCCAGGTGCCCGATCCCGTCGCGCCGCGCCTCCCGCATCGCCTGCACCAGCGCCGCAGGCGGCGGGCGGTCCTTGCGGTACGCCCACACCGCGAACGTGAACGGATGCCCCGTCAGGCGGAACCACTCCTCCGCCAGATCCGTCACGCTGATCCCCCGCGCCGAGTGCGGCAGGCTGGTCATGGTCGTCTCCGGCGTCAGCGGCCCCACCACCCCGTACCACTCCCGCAGCGCACTGTCCCCGATCCGCAGCACCCCGTCGAACCCCTGCGAGAGCAGCGCTTCCGCCTCACCCTCGGCCCGCTCCAGCGTGGGGCTCAGGCCCCGCTCGCGCAGCAGCACCTCCAGCAGCGCCACACTCATCGCCGACTGCGCCGTCAGCGCCACCCGCCGCAACTCCTCCAGCGGGCGCGTGTGAAACAGATTCACCGAGTACACCGGCCCCAGCACCGCCACACTGAAATCCGGCAGGGCCTCCAGCACATCCGCGTTCCGGATGAACTCCACCGCGCTGATGTTCGCGATATCCACCTCACCCGACAGCAGCGCCGCATTCATCTGCGTCGGCACGCCCGTGATCGCCGTCACGCCGGGCGGCAGCACCAGCGAATCCAGAATCGGCGCCACATTCGTGAAATGAATCCAACCCGCGCGGTACGGGTCGGGCGTTCCCCAGTCCACCTGCGCGACCTCTCCGGCGATCAGGGCGGCGCGGCTCCCCGCGTCCCGGACGGGATGCTCGCTGGGCACGGGCGGCCGACTGAATCCGAAGCGCACGGTGCGGCCTTCCAGACTCCTCAGCTCCGGAATCTGCAGTTCCTCCGGGTAGCTCTCGTGGTTCATCTGGCCGTACAGGTACACCTGGGTGTCGTTCACGACTTTCAGGTCTTCTACCCGGTCGCGGTAATTCCAGACGTAATCCTGCGCCACCCCCTCAACCCACGCCGTCACGGGCGCACCCGAGCGGTAGAAGGCATGCCACGCGTCACCCAGGCCGAGTTCCAGCCGGCCGAGCTGCTGCTCTCCCAGCGTGTGGCGTCCGCTGAGCGGATCGGGCGCCGGCCACTCCTGACAGGAGAAGCGCAGGAACTTGAAGCCCCGTGTCCAGTCGATGCGCTGATGAGTGGCGCGGCTGATGACCAACTCACCCCGCTCTGCGCTGTCCGGGCTGGCCTGAGCCCCAAGCCGGAACAGGACACTCCAGTAGGGCGAGGTGACCGGATCGGCGTCGGGCGGGTATGGGAGGACGTGGTCAATCACGCCCTCTACACCGTGTGGAGCGGCCTGACCCGTATCCAGAACGAGCTCGTATTCCGTCACGGGATGACCTGCACGCTGACGGCCTGCCAGTGTCCGTCCTGGCGGGCGTAGACGCGCAGGAAGCTCTGTACGCGCTGACCTGCGGCGTAGAGGGTGCCGCGTGTGATGGCGGTGTCGCCGTGTACCCGGGCGGCGTGCCGTTCGAAGCTGAGGGGGGTGGTGGGGTTGGTCTGCATGCCGGTCAGGAGTTCCTGTTTCGTGACGGGGGTGCCGTCGTGGTAGAAGCCCAGCCAGTCGTCGGCCAGGACGGCGTCCAGCCGGGCCGGGTCGCGGTGGTGGTACGCGGCGTTCCACTGGTCGTCCAGGGCGAGGATCAGGTCGAGGTCGCCGGGTGCGGGCATGGGGTCAGTCGGCGGCTTCGGTGGCCGGGGTGCGGGGGAAGGTCGCCAGTTCGTTGTAGTACGCGTCGCGCAGGACGGGGGTGCGGCCGGCGTGCTGGATCATGCGGATCATGCCCTGTTCGCTGAGTTTCATGGGGCTGGTCGCTCCGGCGGCGTGCGCGATGTGTTCCTCCTGGATGGTGCCGTCGATGTCGGACACGCCCCAGTCGAGGCTGACCTGCGTGAGTTCGCTGCCGATCATGACCCAGTAGCCCTTGATGTGCGGGAAGTTGTCGAGGTAGATGCGGGCCACGGCGAGGTTGCGCAGGTCGTCGAGGCCGGTGGTGAAGTCGGTCTTGCCGAGGTTCTGCGCCAGGGTGTTCCCGAGCGGCTGGAACGCCAGCGGGATGAACGCGTGGAACCCACCGCCGAAGCGGGCCACGGAGTCGTCCTGCAACGTCCGCAGGCGGTCCATGTGGTCCAGGCGTTCTTCCAGCGTCTCGATGTGGCCGTACAGCATGGTGGCGTTGGTGCGCATGCCCAGGGAGTGCGCCTCGCTGTGAATCTGCAGCCATTTCTCGGCCTTGACCTTGTTCTTCGCGACCTGCCGGCGCACGCGGTCGGCGAAGATCTCGGCGCCGCCGCCGGGCATGGCGGCCAGCCCGGCGGCCTGCAGTTCGCGCAGGACCTCCAGGGTGGGTTTCTTGCTGATCTTGCTCAGGTGTTCGATCTCGGCGGCGGTGAAGGCCTTGACCTGCAGGTCCGGGAAGGCCTCGCGCAGGCCGCGCACCATCTCGGGGTAGTACTCCCACCTGTGGTTGGGGTGGTGGCCGCTGCTCATGTGCAGTTCGGTGATGCCGGGCAGGTAGCGGCGGCGGACCTGTTCGGCGACCTGTTCGGGGCTGTAGTCCCAGGCCCGCGCCTCGTTCTTGTGCGCGGCGAACGCGCAGAAGGTGCAGCCCACGTAGCAGATGTTCGTGAATTCCAGCCGCATGGAGTGCACGAAGTACACCCGGTCGCCGTGCAGCTGCTGCTTGCGCAGGTTCGCCAGTCTCATCAGGGTGTTCAGGTCGCGGGTGTCGTACAGCTGCATGCCCTCGGCGAAGGTCAGGCGTGCGCCGGCCTCGACCTTTTCCACGATGGGCGCGAGTGCGGGGTCGGAGAGCCACTTCATGCGTGCAGGATACGCCCGGACGGGGGCCGTGAATGTCCCCATGAACGGAATCCCCGGGGGGTGGGCGGACCGTCAGATTCCTGACAGCGCCGCGTGGGATACTGAGCGGTACCTTGAACCTACATGCCTCCGACGCGCAGCGGCAGATTGCCCGGTACCGGTCCCTGGTACGGGTGACGGCGGCCCTGTCACGGCACGTGCGGACCGATGACCTGCTGCGCGCCATGCATGAGCAGGTGCGGCTGCTGTTCGACACGCCCATCACGCTGCTGGCCCGCTGCGTGCCCGGTGGCGGCTGGCACTGCCTGACGCTGGAGAGCGACAACGTGGCCGAGCAGGACATCGCCCCCCGCCCGGACGGCCTGCTGGAGCGGGTGTTGCGCGGCACGCTGCGCCTGGAGAACGACCTGCCCGCGTACCTGCGCCGCGAGAGCCTGGGCATCGTGCGCCTGCACCACCGGTCGGACCTGCCGCACACCCTGTCGTGGATGGGCGTGCCGCTGCATGCCGGGGAGGTCACGGGCGTGCTGTCGGTGCAGAGTTACGCGCAGGGGGCGTTCACGCCCGAGGACCTGGAGTTCCTGGAGCTGCTGGGCGTACACCTGAGCATCGCGCTGGAGAACGCCGCGCTGCATGAACGGGTGGAACGTGAGGCGCACACGGACCCGCTGACCGGGCTGTGGAACCGCCGGGGTTTCGGGGAGCGCGGTGAGGCCGCCCTGCGTGCCGCGCATCGGGACGGCGCGCGCTTCACGCTGGCGGTCATGGACCTGCAGGATTTCAAGGCGGTCAATGACCGTTTCGGGCACGCGGTCGGTGACGAGGTCCTGACCGGACTGGGGTTGTTGCTGCGCCGACTGACCGGGCGCGGCGCGCACGTGTTCCGCCTGGGTGGCGACGAGTTCGCGGTCCTGCTGCCCGGCGACAGCGGGCAGGCGCGTGGCACGCTGTCACGCTGGCTGGAGGACGTCCGGGGGCACCCCTGGCCGACCGCCGCGCCGCCGCACCTGAACATAGGGCTGGCGCAGGCGCACCCCGGGTATTCCATGAGTGACTGGCTGCGCGAGGCGGACACCCAGATGTACGAGGCGAAACGGCGACGCCTGCACCTGCTCGGCACGGAAGCCGACCGGGCCGGTGACTGAGGCGGACTCCGATTGAATGGGCTGCAAAGCCCGTTCAATCCGAGCGAAGCGAGCAGGAGCAAACCGGGTTCCGGACGTGGAGCTGGCAATCCGGTGAAGTTCCGGATTGTTGGCGAAACAAACGGCAGTCCGTATGAGACGGACGCCGGGGTGACGCAGGGCAGGGCCGTCCGGCTCCGGTGAAGCGGTCCGTCTGGGAGCGGGAAGCGTGAAGTTTCGGGGTGCGGTGGAACCGCCGCGTGCGCTACGCTGCGGACGTGAAGCCTGAACCTGTTCGTCCCGAAACAGAATCGGTGGGAGAGGCGTCAGGGGAAACCCCGCGCGCCGACAGCGCCGCCACGCAGGACGCCCCTGCCGGGAACGCCCCCACCGAGCGCTGGACGGTGGACGGAATCGAGGACACCCCGGCCGGCCCGGTGGCCCGCCTGGAACGCCCGGACGGGCGGACCGTCCTCCGGCCCCTGCCGGACCTGCCACCCGGCCTGCGCGAGGGCGACCTGCTGGCCGTCACCGACGGCCCGGACGGCGTGAGCCTGCAACGGCTGCCGGAAGAGACCGCCGCGCGCCGCCGCGCCGCCCAGACGGCCCTGGACACCCTGAACGCGGCCGACCGCGCCGCCCTGCCCCTGAACGACGACGGAGAGATCACCCTGTGAGTCCCAAGAAACCCGCCCGCGACACCCCCACCGCCCGCAAGGCCAGCGCCCCGCCCCGCGGCGACAGTCCGCGCGTGCCGGCCAGCCGGCCGTCCGGGAAGGCAGCCTCCCCCCGCGCGGGAACGGCCGCGAAGGCCGGGGCGGCCCGGGCCACGTCAGGCCGCGCCGCGCCGCGCCGGGGGGGCGGGCCGCGCCGCAGCGGTCCGAGCGCGTCGGACCTGCTGGGCCTGCTGATCCTGGGCGTCACCGGCACGCTCGCCGCCTGCGGCTGGATGAAACAGCAGGACGCAGGCCCCGCCGGACGCCCCGCCCCCGCGCCGTCCGGCGGGACCGTCACCATCCGCTTCCTGGACGTGGGCCAGGGGGACGCCGTGCTGATCCGCAGTCCCGAGGGCAAGACCGCCCTGGTCGACGGGGGCCGCAGCGGCGAGCGGCTGAGCGCCCAGCTGAAGAAGTACGGCGTGACCCGCCTGGACCTGATGATCGCCACCCACGCCGACGCCGACCACATCGCGGGACTGGTGCCGGCCGCGGCCCTGAAACCCCGCGTGTTCATCAACAACGGGCTGGGCGGCACGACCCAGACCTGGGAGCGGCTGGTGAAGGCCCTGCAGAACGTGGAGGCCACCTTCACGAAGGCCGGCAACCAGACCGTGAATCTGGGCAGCGTGAAACTGCGGATTGTTGCCGCGCCGCCGGGCATGCCGGACGATCAGAACCTGAACAGCGTGGGGCTGGCGCTGCAGTTCGGGGCGTTCCGCGCCCTGATGACCGGCGACAGCGAGACCCAGGAGACCGAGGGCTGGCTGGCGCAGGAACGACCGGACCTGCGCGGTCCCTTTCAGGTGTACAAGAGCATTCACCACGGCGCCAGCAACGGGGACAGCGCCGGCTGGCTGGCGAACGTCCGCCCGGAGAACGTCGTGATCAGCGTCGGGCAGAACAGTTACGGGCACCCGACCGCGGCCGCGCTGCGGCTGTACCGTCAGACCGGCGCGCGCGTGTACCGCACGGACCGGCACGGCACCGTGACCTTCGAGGGCCGCGCGGACGGCACGTACTCGGCCGACACCGAACGCTGATACGGACTGCCGTCTGGTTCGTTCACAGTCCGGAATGGGGGGCGCCGGGGTGGCCAACGCCACGCCCGGCAGTCCTCCGGGCTCCCACGCTGCGGGGCCGCCCTCCGGGTCGCTCCGCCCGGCTGGAGCGGTGCCCGCACGCCGTTCCACCGGCGTCCGTATGGGGTCATCCGCAGCGCAGACCGGGGGGCGGCGGGGCCTCGACCCGCACCTCCTGGCCCGTCAGCGGGTGCCGGAACTGCAGCGTCCAGGCGTGCAGGAGATACCCCAGGTCGCCCGGCAGGCCCGGCAGGTCCGGCAGTGGCAGCCCGCCCACGCCGTACAGCGGGTCGTCCACCAGCGGGTGCCCGGCAGCGGCGAGGTGAATGCGGATCTGGTGGGGCCGGCCGGTGTGGATCTCCACGTCGAACAGCGTCTGCCCGGCGCGGCGCTCACGGACGGCCGCCACGCTGCGTGACGCCTTGCCGGCCGGACTGGCGGCGAACACGCTGCCCAGGCGCGGGTGCGGCACCGGCCCGATGGGCGTGCGGATGTCCAGCGTGTCCCACTCCGGCACGCCCGCGCCGACCGCGCGGTACACCTTGCGGACCTCGTGTTCCCGCCACGCGCGGGACAGGGCCGCGCCCGCCTCCCCGGTGCGGGCGAACAGCACCACGCCGCTCGTGCCGCGCCCCAGCCGGTGCAGCGGACTGGCGCCCGGATAGCGCAGGCGCACCTGCGTGAGCAGCGTGTGCGTCAGGAACCCCGCGCCCGGCAGTGTCGGCAGGCCAGAGGGCTTGCTGACCGCCACGAGCGCCTCGTCCTCCAGCAGCGCCGCGTAGTCCAGCGGGGCCGCCTGCTCCCGCCACGGGGGGCGGTGCCACACGACCACGTCCCCGGCGCGCAGCACCTCGTGCCCGCTCGCCGGCACGCCCCGGACCTCCACTTCACCCGCCGCCAGCCGCGCCGCCCACGTCGCCCCGTCCGAGTGCCGGTACTCGCGCGTCAGGAACGCCAGCACCCGCTCGCCACCCGCGCGTACCTGCGAGCGGAACGCGAACCCGTCATTCGATGGTGCGTCGTCGGACATGCCCTCCAGGGTAAAGGGTTGCGGGTGGCAGGACGTGCGTCGGGGCGCTGCCCACAGCCCACACCCCACGGCCCACAGCCCTGGAAGTTACACTGGAGGGTGATGTTTGGTCCTGTTTCTCCGAGAAGTCGCCCGCAGCCGGGGCACCTGTATGACGTGGCCGTGGTCGGGGCCGGGCTGGCCGGAACGGAACTGGCGTGGCGGCTGGCCCGCGCGGGCCGGGACGTGCTGCTGGTGTCGCAGGCGCTCGATCACCTGGGGAACCTGTACCAGCCGACCACGGCGGGCGTGACGTTCCCCCCGGAGAGTCTGTTCGGGGAGGTGCGCGCCGCGCTGCACCCCGACACGGACGGCTGGACCTTCCACCGCCACCTGAAGGCCCGGATAGAGGAGACCAGCGGCATCCACCTGCTTCAGAGCACCGTCACCGCGCTGGACGAAGAAGAGACGCAGATCGTGCTCTCCACCTGGGAGGGTCCGAAACTCCACGCCCGCCTGTGCGTGCTGGCCGTCGGCGCGTTCCTGAAGGGCCGCCTGCTGGTGGGGGACACCATGGACGAGGCCGGACGCCTGAGCGAGGTCGCGTACGACTTCCTCGCGGACGACCTGACCGCCAGCGGCATCTGGCTGACCGGCAGTGAGCGCCGCGCCGAGGGCGAGGGCGTCGAGCCGCCGTACGACGTGCGCTTCCTGACACCCGCCCCGACCGAACTGGACGGGTTCCGCGTGAACCGCCTGGAGCGCGTGCGGATGCTCGGGCAGTGCACGCCCGGCGAGCACACCTACGGGAGCGTGCTGCGCGACGCCGCCCGCCTCGCCGGTGACCTGCTGACCGACCTGAACGCCGGGGGGCACGCATGATCGCCCGCCTCGGCGACTTCCGGTTCCCCGACAGCGCCGCGCGCCTGTACCCCGCCACCCCGGACCGCCCCTGGGTGCTGGAGGTCGGTTTTGGCGACGGGCGCTTCTGGCCGCACTTCGCGCGCACGTTCCCCGAGGCGCCCAACTACCTGGGCGTGGAACTCTCCGGCGTGTCCCTGCTGAAAGCCAACCGACGCCTGCGGGACGCGGGCCTGGAGAACGCCCTGCTGACCAAACTGCCGGCCGACGTCCTGATCCGCGAGGTGATCCCGCACGCGGGGCTGGACCTGATCGTCGTGAACTTCCCCGACCCCTGGCCCAAGGCCGGGCACACCGACCACCGCCTGCTGCGCGTCCCGTTCTTCCGCATGGCAGCCAGCCGCCTGAAACCCGGCGGGTCCATCCTGCTCACCACCGACCACGACGAGTACTTCGAATTCGCGTGCGAGCAGGCCCACGCCAGCGGCGTCATGCAGGTCGGGATCACCGACCCGCCCGCCGCCGCGCTGGAAACCAAGTACGCCCTCAAGTGGCGCGACCTTGGCCTGGGCGTCAACCACGCCCGCTTCACGCCCACCACCCACCTGCCCGTCCCACACGGACACACCGCGCCCTACCCGGAGGACCCCACCGCCGTGCCCCACGCCGTCCTGACCCTGCCCGACACCTTCGCCCCCCAGACCTTCCAGAAACTCACGGAACGCAACCCCGCCAGCCGCAATGCCGACGAGGGTGCCGGCTGGACCGTCATCCTGCTCGACCTGTACCAGGGACTGCGCCGCGACGGCTGGGTCGTCCTGGCGCACGTCGTGGAAGGCGACCTGACCCAGGAGGTCCTGATCGGCATCACCGCCCGCGAGGACGGCACGCACCTCGTGCGGCTCGCCAAGTTCGGCGGCCCGATCATCACGACCGGCGTGAAGGCCGCCGTGGGCGTCGTCACCCGCTGGCTCGAAGGTCAGGGCGCGGTCGTCAAGCACCACGGGTACTGACCCCTGACGGCGCTGCACTTCACGACCGAACCCATGAGCGTCCTCCTTCCCGCCGTGCGTGATCGGCTGCGCGCGGCGGGCGAGGTGACCCTCGAGGTGCCCGACCCCGACGCGGGCCTGGGCCGCTACGCGGGCGAGGTGACGCGCCACGGCGTCCACCGTCCCTGGCACACCTGGACGGACCTCGCGGACCTGCTCGGCGCGCACCTGCTGACCCCGGACCGGGCAGGGGAGGGGCGGGTGCGCCTGACGCTGCGCACGCACGCCCCGGCCCGCGACCCGGATCACGCCGGGTACGGTCCGGACGGCGACTGGGCCCGCGTGAACAAACTGGAAGACCCGGTGTTCCTGGCGACGTTCACCGAGGCACTGCGGCGCGTGAACCCCCCCCAGGGCGGGCGGGTGCTGGCCCTCGGCGTGAACGCCGGGCATGAACTGGACGCCCTGCCGCTGGCCTTCCCCGGCCGCCCCCTGACGGTGGTGGGCGTGGACCTCGACCCGGCCGCCGCGCAGGCCGCCCGCGAGCGCCACCCGCACGCGACCGTCCTGGCTGCCGACGTGAACGCCCTGCCCCCGGAACTGGGCCGCTTCGACCTGATCCTGGCCCTCAGCCTGCTGCAGAGCCCCGGCGTCACGCAGGACGTGCTGCTGGCCGCGCTGCGCCGCCACCACCTGACCCCGACCGGCGGCCTGATCCTCGGGTACCCGAACGCCCGCTACCGTGACGGCACCCTGTCGTACGGGGCGCGGATGCGTAACTACGCCCGCCCGGACCTGAGCCTGCTGAGCGCCGACGTCACCAATGCCCGGCGCGGCCTGCAGAAGCACGGGTTCAAGGTCTTCGTGACCGGCAAGTACGAGGTGCTGCTGACCGCCATTCCCGCCCAGGCCCGCACGCCCACCGACCTGGACCTGTGAACGCCGGTCAACTTTGCTCGCGGGGCACTCAGCCGTGCGTTAGGGTGGGCCGCGTATGCGTTTCCTGTCCCTGCTGCCCCTGACCGTCCTTCTCGCCGCCTGCGCTCCCAGCGCCACCACCGAAGACACCTTCAAAGGCCCCCTGGTCGAGGGTGAACAGTGGACCATCAGTGGCTCCGACCAGAACAACAAGCCGCTTGATGGGAAGGTCGTGGTGCCCGGCGCTCCCCAGTACGACCGCACGGACCGCGAGTGGTACTACCGTAACGAGGGGGCGCGCATCTACTTCCAGGAGCGCAGCGGCGAGTTCCAGGTCTGGGATACCCGCAACCCCGCCCGCTTCGTCATCTGCATCGTGCGCGCTCCCTACCGCTACGACGAGCAGCAGAGGCGGTTCGCCGGGATCAGTCTGTCCGGCTCCCTGGCCGAGATCAACGCCGTGTTCGCCAAGCTGAGCGGCAGCGGCACCCGCCTGACCGGCGGCGACTGCACCGTCACGCGCCTGTAATACGGACTCCGATTGAATGGGCTGCAAAGCCCGTTCAATCCGAGCGAAACAAACGGAATCCGTATGATACGGACTGCCGCAGTCCGGATCAGGCAGTCATGAAGGCGGCCGCCCCCCTGAACCTGGGGGGCGGCCGCCTGTGCCGGTGGTCGGCTCAGCCCTTGGTCAGGATGCGCACGCTGAGGATCTCGTCGGCCTTGGCATCCGGGATCTCGGCGTTGCTCTGGTCCATGGTGCGCGTCAGTTTCGGCAGGATGTCGTCGCCGGTCACGACCTTCCCGAAGATGGTGTGCTTGCCGTTCAGGAAGTCGGTGGGCACGAAGGTGATGAAGAACTGACTGCCGTTCGTGGCGGGGCCGCTGTTGGCCATGGCGAGAATGCCGCCGCTGTCGAAGGTGAGTTTCTGCCGGAACTCGTCCGCGAAGCTGTAGCCGGGCCCGCCGGTGCCCCACTCGGCCTTCTTGCTGTCGTCCACGCTCTTGGGGTCGCCGGTCTGCGCCATGAACCCGTCGATCACGCGGTGGAAGCGGATGCCGTCGAAGTAGTGGTTGCGGGCCAGGAACACGAAGTTGTTCACGGTGACCGGCGTTTCCTGCTCGTACAGGTCCGCGAGGATCTGCCCGCGGCTGGTGTCGATCAGCGCGTAGTAGTCCTTGCCGTCCGCGAGGGCCATGTCCGGCTCGGCCTTGAACTCGCGCGTGGGTTTATCGGTCAGTGCCGCGACGGCCGTGAAGCCGGCGGGCACCGGCCCGGGCTTGCTCACGTCGGGGGCGGCCGTGTCCTTGGCGGGGGTCTCGGTGGCGGGGGTCTCGGTCTGGGCCGCGTCGGTCTGGGCGGCCGCGTCGTCCTTCTTCTGGCAGGCGGTCAGGGCAAGGAGCGCGGTCAGGATCAGGGCAGCGTGTTTCATCGTTCCCTCCAGTGTAGCGGCCCGGACGGGCGGCGCGTCACGCAGAAGGTGGACGCCGGCCGTCCGGGCGGGGCCAATTCCGGCCGGTGCGGTACACTGCCCTCTTGATGATCGTGACCATTGACGGCGTGGCAGCCAGCGGAAAATCCAGCGTGTCCTCGGGGGTCGCGCAGGCCCTCGGCGTGCCCTACGTGAGCAGCGGCCTGCTGTACCGCGCCGCAACCCTGCTGGGCCTCGAAGCGAACCTGGACCTGCACGACGCGCCGCAGCTGCTGACCCTGCTGGGCACCCGCCCCGTGCACCTGGAACCGCTGGCCGGCGGGAACCGCGTGTGGCAGGCCGGGCGGGAACTCACGGACGAGCTGCACTCGACCCGCGTGGACCGGGGTGTCAGTGTCGTGGCGGCCCTGCCGGAGGTGCGGGCGTGGGTGGACGCCCAGCTGCGCGCCCTGCCCGAACCGTTCGTGGCCGAGGGCCGCGACATGGGGACCAACGTGTTCCCGCACGCCAGCCACAAGTTCTATCTGACCGCCAGCGCCCGCATCCGCGCCGAACGCCGCGCCCGCGAACGCCCGGAGGACGTGCCGGCCATCGAGGCCGCCCTGCAACGCCGTGACGAACTGGACACCGTGCAGAGCGCCCCCGCCCCTGACGCGCTCGTCATCGACACCGGCCCGCTCGACCTGCAGGGCGTGATCGACACCATCCTGACCCGCCTGCGCTGAGCGGCGCGTCACGAACAGCGCCGCCTCCCGACCGGGAGGCGGCGCTGCGTTGTGCGCTCAGGGGTTCAGGGACGCGCGACGATGAACTTCTGGGTGGTGTACACCTCGGTGTCGCTCGCGACGCTCTCGTCACCCTGGGCCTTGAGGGCCTTCAGGCGCAGCTGGTACGTGCCGTTCGCGGCGTTGGTGCCGTTGCTCAGCTTGCCGTCCCAGGCGTAGGTGTTGTAGGCGTCGCAGGTGCTGCTGGTCTGCGCGATGTTGTTGGTGCAGTTGCGGCCCAGGTACTCCTGCTTGAGCAGGGTATCCACGACGGCGCCGTTCGCGTCGAGCAGTTCCATGGTCATCTTACGGACCTGGTGCGAGAGCTGCGCCAGCACGTACGGGGCGTCCTTGGTCAGTTCGGTGGGTTTGGCGGGATCCAGCGCGACGTCCTTGAAGGTGTAGTCGATGGGCGTGGTCACGACCTGCCCTTCCTCGAAGAAGACGTCTTCCTTGTCGTCGAACAGGGCGGGGAAGTTGTAGCTCGTGCCGCTGATCGTCAGGTTCCCGAGCGCCTGGATGCTCTGGTAGTCACCCTTGAAGCCGGCGTAGGGAATCACGAGGTTGCGGCCCTGGCTGCCCTCGAGGACGATGTACCCGCCGTACTGGGCCTTGTCGGGCGCGGCGGCCGGGGGCGTGATGACCACGTTCAGCTCGGTCTCGCCGCCGGCGGGAACCGTGACGTCCACGTCGGCCTTGTCGGCGTCCTGACCGTTGATGGTCATGGTGGCGTAGGCCTGGCTGGGGGTGGGGGCCAGGGTGGTCCCGCCGACCGTCAGGGCCGGGTAGTGGTAGGCCTTGAAGGTCTCGGTGCGGGTCCAGGTGTTCTGCAGGACCACGACCTTGCTGCGCGTGGCGAAGCTGGCACTCTCACCCAGGCTGAGCTTGTTCGGGGTGGCGCGCACGGTGCTGTTGTACGACCCGACGATGTCCACCATGCCGGCGCCCTGGCGCTGCACGTAGTCCGGCAGACCGGTGAACAGCGTGCCGCTGGCCGCGCGGTACCAGCGCAGCGTGGCGCTGTTCATCAGCAGGCCGCGCATGTCCTTGGCCTTGGTGTTCGGGAAGGCCTGCAGCATCAGCGCGGCGGCGCCCGCCACGTGCGGGGAGGCCATGGAGGTGCCGCTGAGGGTGGCGTACCCGCCGTTGCCTTTCTCCAGGGGGTAGGCGCTGCGGATGTTCCCGCCCGGCGCGGCGATGTCGGGCTTGAGTTCCAGGTCGGCACTCAGGCCGTACGAGGAGTACGAGTCGAGGGTGTTCGCCGTGGGGCTCGGGATGTTGATGGTGCCGCTGTTGAAGGTCATGGTGACGCCGCCGGCGATCAGACCGCTGATCTTCGCGCCGTCCGCCGCGCTGCTGAACACCACGGGAATGGTGATGGGCGTCGCGCCCGCCACGGTGGGGCTCAGGTACCCGGCGGTGTTGTTGTACAGGATGACGGCGCTGGCACCGGCGTCCTGGGCGTTCTTGGCCTTCTCGTAGAAGGTGCAGGTGCCGCGGCGGATCAGCACGGCCTTGCCGGTCAGGCTGCCGGCCGCGAAGGGGTTCACGCCGCCGACCAGGCAGCCGTCGTTGGTGGTGGTGGGGGTGCTGGTGGCGAGTTTGGTGACCGGGAAGGCGGCGCCCACCTTGCCTTCCGGCGCGCCGGAGGCGGCAAAGTACGCGACCTTGCTGCCGTCGGGCGTGATGGTGAAGCTCTTGACCTCGATCTCGGTGTTGCTGACCGATGCGACCGAGATCACGTTGTCGCCCATGGTCACGCCGCCCATGGAGTACTGGCCGCTGGCGCCGCTGTTCCCGGCGGACGCGACGACGACCATGCCCTTCTTGACCATGCGGCTGCCGACCTTCGCCGACGGCGTGCCTTCCCAGTTCTCGAAGGCGGACCCGATGCTCAGGTTCACGACCTGCATGCCGTCCTTGTAGGCCTGCTCCAGGGCGGCGATCATGATGTCCTCGCTCGTGCTGCCCTCGCAGCCGAACACGCGGTACGCGCCGAAGCTGACCTCGGGCGCCACGCCCTTGAAGCCCTTGCTGGCGTCGTTGCCGCCCACGATCCCGGCGACGTGCGACCCGTGACCGCCGCAGTCGTCCGCGATCGGGTCGGGTTTGGTGGGCTTGCCGAAGTTGTAGTCGTCACCCACGAAGTCGTACTGCGCGACCACGCGGCCCTTGAAGGCCGGGTGATCCAGGTCGATGCCGGTGTCGATCACGCCGACCTTGATGCCCTTGCCGGTCAGGCCCAGTTCGTTCTGGGCGATGTCGGCGCCGGTCATCTTGATGGCGGAGAACATGTCGGGCGTCAGGGCGTCGGTCAGGTTGACGTCCACCTGCGGCGCGGCGATCTCCCGGACGGGGTACACGCCCAGCACGCCGGGCAGGCGCGACACGCGGTTGATCTCCGCCTCGCTGGCCTGCACGGAGAAACCGTTGAACAGCGTCTGGTAGCTGCGCACTTCCTGGTACTGGATGCCCTGCTGCGCGGCCTGCGCGCGGAAGGTTGCCTGCTGGCTGCTGACGCTCTGCACGCTCAGCACGGTGGGGTCGCCGGCCAGTTCCACGAACCAGCGGGTCGGGGTGTTCGGCGTGGTTTTCAGGATGCTGGCGCGGTTGGCGGTGGGCGCCGAGCCGGTGGGCGCGGAGGCGGTGGGGGCGCTGGTACCGCAGGCCCCCAGGACCAGCGCGAGACTCAGCAGCGAAAGGGATTTGACCGTGTTCTTCACAGGAAGCTCCTTGGGTTCAGAAGTGGGCCGCGGGCTGCTCAGCGGCGGTTCAGGGCGATCTGGTAGGTGTTCGTGACCCGGTCGTTCTTGGCGGTGGGGTCATCGTAGATGTCGAAGCTGGTCACGACGACCGTGTACGTGCCGGCAGCCGGGGCGTTGAAGCGGATCTCGGACTCGAGGCCCGCGCCGCTGTCGTCGTCCTTTTCCAGCACGGTGCGCCCATCGGGCATCAGGATCATCACGTAGGGGTCCAGGGTGCTCTTGGCGTCCACGCTGACGCTCTGCACCGTGAGCTTCAGGGCCTCGCCGGCGGTCGCCGTGAACTTGTAGTAGTCCTGGTCGCGGTCCTGCCCGGTGATGACGCCGCTGATGGGCGTACCGACGCTCAGGGGCGTGGCGGCCGCGACGCTGTTGTTCGGTTCGTTCCGGTCGGCGATGGCGACGGTCAGGGTGTCGGACGCCTGCCCCACGTTGGCGGTGTAGTCGTGCGCCTTGACCGTGAGGGTGTGGGTGCCGTTGTCCGCGAAGGTGTAGGCCTTGCTGGCGCTGTAGGGCGCGGTGGTGTCCGTGGCGATCAGGACGCCGTTGTCGTAGAACTCGACCTTGCTGACGTCGTCGCCGCTGGCGGTGGCCGTCATGGTGACCGTTCCGGCCGCCACCAGGGTTTTCGGAGTGACGCTGAGGGTGGCCGTGGGAGCGGTCATATCGAGGGGGCCGACGCCGCACGAGGTCAGCGCGCCGGTCAGAGCGAGAAGTGAGATGGCACCGAATCGCTTCATGAGAACTCCTTGATACCTGGGGGAACACGCGCGCATCCCCGGGAAGACGGTGGAAGGCAAGGCAGGTCAGACGGACGTGACCGTTCAGGCACCTGATTTGAGATCAGGGTTTGTGTTGCTATGGAAGACAAATATAACCCTCACGCGGCCGCGCCACAAGGGCAGTTCAGAACATTCTCAGATGGATCTCAGGTCATCCGCCGGGCGGATCACACCCGCCCGTCAGGTCCGTCCCGTACCCTGAAGGTCATGCGTTCCGTCCTGCCTGCCCTGCTGCTCCTGAGTGCCGCCCTGGTCGCCTGCCGACCCCAGGAGGTCCGCCCGCCGGACGCCTACCCGCTCGGCGGGACCGTGTCCGGCACCTGGGGAGACAGTCCCCGCCTGCGGCTGGCGCTGGTCGGGACGGGCATTCCCGGCGCCCTGACCAACAACAGCGCCGTCCCGCAGAACGTGGTGGCCAGCGCCCCGAACAGCTGGCAGTTCGGCTTCGACCTGCCCGCCCCCGGCCTGTTCAACGTGGCCGGCGTCTACCAGGTCGTGGTGTTCAACGACGCCAACAACGACGCCCGCTACAACGTGGGCGAGACGGTCGCCCGCAACCGCCTCTGGCTGGTGGTCAGCCCGGCCGACGCGACCATCCCGGCCGTGACCCTCCCGGACTTCCTGGGCGGTGCCGAGGCGCTGCCCGCCATGACGGTCCGCCGGGGCTGGAACCTGTACGACCAGTCCCGGCCGCTCGGCAGCGGCAACCCCAGCGCCTTCACCACCCTGTCCGGCTATGACCTGAGCCGCTGACCCGCCCCCACCGCCGGAACCGCCGGCCGGGCGGTGGCGTTGCCCGCCCGGAATCCGCTCTGCTCCTCCTCGCTCTGCGGCGCAGCTCTCCGAGTCGCATCCGCTCGGATTGAACGGGCTTTGCAGCCCATTCAATCCGAGTCCGTATGAGAGACCGCTCTCCGGCACCTCAAGGCTGGACGGTCGGCCCGCTCGCAGTGTGACCCGCTGCCTCCCCCTACGGTGAGGCCATGAGTCTGCCCCGCACACCGCCGGCCGTGGCCACCCGGACGCCGGCTGATACGGATTCCGTTTGTTTCGTTAACAGATCGGTGCGTTGGCGGGGCGTGAACGCAACAGACGGAATCCGTACCACATGCGCCGCCTGACCCGCCTGCTGCTGCCGGCGCTGCTGCTCGGCGGGACGTACGTTGCCGTTACCCGGCCCGACAGCCTGCCGTTCCAGCGGCCCGCGCCCACGCCCGCGGGCCGCGCGGACCCGGAGACAGTGGAATCCGGTGGGGAGGCCGGCACCGGACCCCTCCAGAACCTGAGCGACACCGCGCTGAAGGCGGCCGTGGCCCGCAACCCGGTCAGCATCCAGGCCCTCAAGGCCCGCGAGTACCCCGGCAGCGCCCTGACCGTGCGGCAGACCCTGGCGGCGGGCAGCACCTACACCCGGCAGGTCGTGAGTTACCAGTCCGAGGGGCTGCGCATCAATGCGCTGCTGACCGTCCCGCGCGGCACGCCCCCGCAGGGAGGCTGGCCCGCCATCGTGTTCAACCACGGGTACATCCCGCCCGCCGAGTACCGCACCACGCAGCGCTACGTGGCGTACCAGGACGCCTTTGCCCGCGCGGGCTTCGTCACCCTGAAAAGCGACTACCGGGGGCACGGCAGCAGCGAGGGACAGGCCCTGGGCGGCTACGACGACCCCGGCTACACCGTGGACGTCCTGAACGCCGCCGCCAGCCTGCGGCGCGACCCGCGCGTGAACCCCGACCGCCTGGGCCTGTGGGGCCACTCCATGGGCGGCCAGCTGAGCCTGAAAGCCATGATCGTGGACCCCCGCCTGAAAGCCGCGTCGCTGTGGGCGGGCGTGATCGCCAGCTACGACGTGCTGGCGACCGACTGGAACCCGCCCCCCGGCGAGCCGCGCACCCTGGACGCCCTGAACCGCCGCTACCTGCGCCTCCTGAGCCCCAACGCCTACCTGCAGGAACTGAACGGGCGGCCCATCCAGCTGCACCACGGCACGAACGACGCCGACGTGCCGTACTCGTTCCAGAAGAAGCTCGCGGACGACCTGAGAAACGCCGGGCAGAGCGCCGAGGCGTACCGCTACGAGGGCGACAACCACAACCTGTCCGGCAACCTGCGCGTCGCCCTGAACCGCAGCGTGCAGTTCTTCAAGGAGAATCTGTAGGGGTCACTCCACCCAGGTCACCTTGTCGGCCAGGGGCACGCGGCTCGCGGACGGCAGCTCAGCCGCCGGGTAGCCCAGCACCAGCAGCCCCATCAGCTTCGGCGCGCCCAGCGCCTGCGCCGCCACCGGACTGACCATCACCGGGCCGCTCACCCACTTCCCGACCAGCCCGAACGCCGTCGCCGCCAGCCACATGTTCTGCGCCGCGCACGCCAGGGCCGCCTGCTCCTCCCACTCGGGCATCTTCGGCTTCTCGGGCATGTGCAGTTCCAGGCTGATCCACAGCGGCGCCCGCCACGCCCGCGCCCGCTGCGCCTCCAGCGCCGATTCGCTGTCCCGGTCCGGCGCGGTACCCGCCGCGTACGCCTGCGCGAACACCTCAGCCAGCCGCGCGCGCCCCTCACCCGTGAACACCGTGAACCGCCACGGCTCGGTACGCCCGTGATTCGGCGCCCAGATCCCCGCCTCCAGAATCGCTTCCACCACCTCACGCGGCACCGCGTCGGGTTTCAGCAGACCGATATCCACCGTGCGGCGCGCACGGATCACATCCAGCACCGTCAGGGCAGCGGGGGGAAAGGCAGCGTCCAGCGTCGTCATGCCCCCACTATGCCGCGCTCACCGCGCGCCGCGCCACGCCTTCCCGGCCAGGGTCAGCGCCTCACGCGGACGCTTGAGGTAGGCACCGAGCAGCGACCCACCCAGCGCTGCCGCCAGCAGAAGCGGTTCCGTCACCACACTCGGTGCGAACACCGGCAGACTCAACGCGAATCCCAGCGGCGCGAACAGCGTGCCGTACATGCGACGCAGCACTGCCGCCGACCGTACGGGCTGACGCCGGATCAGCTGCTGCACTCCCTCCAGCAGCGCCAGTTCCAGCGCGAGCAGGACCGGCACGACCCAAGTAAAGTTCCTTGATCCCAGCAGCGCGGGCAACCCCGGCCAGCCGCAGACCAGCCAAGTCAATAGGGCCACAGCCCCCACGCCCCACAGCGCCCTCCTCCAGAGCGGCATGCGTTGCTTCACGCCATCCGTCAGCAGGCGGCGCATCTGCCCGTCCCGCTCCAGCCACGCCACGTCCGCCCGCGTGAAGAACTGCCCCTCCAGCGCCGCCCGAACCTCGGCCGCCGGACCCAGTGCCGCCAGCGCCTCCCGGATGGCCGCAGCGTCCGGCTCACCCGGCGCCACGGCCTCCAGCACATGCCCGGTCAGGTCTGCCCGGATCCGCGCCGCCGAATCCTCCGGGAACGGCGCCGTCACCTCATCCAGATAGGCGGCCAAATCCGCGCTCAGATCAGCCGGAGTCACGCTCGGCCCCCGAGGGTCAGGGTGCGCCGCATCCGGCGGGCCTGTTGCATGGTGTCGACCAGCCATACCACCCATAGGACTGGCAGCAGCCATAGGATGGCCCCAAAGGAGGGCGGATCACCCAGCCACGCCTGCACGCTCCAGCCCAGCCACAAGGTGAAGTTGAAGAGCCACTGTCCGGCCGTGGCCAGCAGGAGATTCCTGACGGGCTGTGGTTCGCTTCGTACGAGCAGCCACGCTGGGCAGGCCAGCACGAGGGCGGTCGTCGCTGCAACAGCTTCGACATCCTGTTCAAACCACAGCGCGGCCAGTCCGTACCATGCGACCAGTAGCAGCATGAACCACCACACCTTTGGCCCCTGCACGTTCCTGAGTTCCTGATCTGTGGCGTAGGTGCGCCGCAGCGCGCGGTTGACGTGCGCGGGGTCGCCCAGGGTGGCGATGGCTTCCGGTTCGGTCAGTCCGCTGTGCATGGCGTCCTGCACGTGAGCGTGGTACTCGGCGGTCATGCGGTCCCGCGCGGCGGGGGCAAGGTCGCGCAGCGCAACGTCCAGCCAGTGGTTCAGCGGGCCGGTCATGCGTTGCCGCCCAGCACGGCCTGCACGGCGCCGACCTGGGCCTGCCAGTCGCGGCGGGTGCGGGCCAGCGCGGCGCGGCCCTTGTCGGTCAGGCGGTATTCGCGGCGGGTGCGGCCGGCGACCTCGTGTTCCTGGCTTTCGATGAGCCCCTCGGCTTCGAGGGCGTGCAGGGCGGGGTAGAGGGCGCCTTCGCGGGCGCGCAGGAGGCCTTCGCTGCGGGTGTTGATGGCCTGGGCGATGGCGTAGCCGTGTTCGGGCTGGCGGTCGAGGACGGCCAGGATGAGCAGGCGGAGTTGCTCGCGGGCGTTCATGCCTGCACGATACCTCTGGTTTGGATGCATCTCAAGTCGAGGTATCGTGCCCGACCGTCAGGTCAGTGGCAGACGGTAGGCGCGGCGGGTGTTCGCGTCCGTCGCGGCTTCCAGTTCGGCGGGGCTCAGGCCGCGCAGGGCCGCGATGAACTCCAGCGTGTGGCGCACGTAACCGGGCCGGTTGGGCTTGCCGCGTTTGGGTACGGGGGACAGGAAGGGCGCGTCGGTTTCCAGCAGCATCCGGGGCAGGGGCAGGTCGCGGGCCGCCGCCTGGATCTCCTGCGCGTTCCTGTACGTGGTGTTCCCCGCGAACCCGAAGTACGTGTGCTCGCCGCGCTCCAGGCCGAAGCGCAGCAGTTCCGGGTGCCCGCTGAAGCAGTGCAGGATCACCGGCACGTCCGGCCACGCGCGCAGCACGTCCATCACGCCCCGATGGGCGCTGTCCTGCCCGGCCTTGTCCCGCGTGTGAATGACCAGCACCTTCCCGCTGCGCCGCGCGAGGTCCAGCTGCCACTCGAACGCCGACACCTGCGCGGCGCGTTTCGTGTCGTCCCAGTAGTCGTCCAGGCCGCTCTCGCCGATGCCCACCACGCGCGGGTGCCCGGCGAGCGCCTCGATCTGCGCGCGGGCGTCCGGGCTGTCCTCGTCGGTGTCGGTGGGGTGCAGGCCGACCGTGGCGTACACGTCTTCAAACTGCTCGGCCAGCGCCACGGCGTTCCGGGCGTGCTGGGGGCTGGCGCCGATGCAGACCATGGCGTTCAGGCCCAGTTCGCCGCGCGCGCCGGCCGGATCGTCGATGTAATCCAGGTGGGTGTGAGAGTCGATCATGCCGCCCAGGGTAAGCGCGTGGCGTGCGGGGCGTGGTGCCTCCCACCCAATCCCCACCACTCTCATGAGAGGGGCGCGCTAGAGTGCGCCCGTGCAGAAACTCGGCCTGTACGCCCTGACGGGCATCCTGGGGTTCGCCCTGATCTTCGCGCTGCTGCCCGGCGCGAACCGGGCGACCGTGCCCACCGGCGCGGTCCTGTCCGGCGTGCAGCTCACGCTGTACCCGTCCCGCGACCCGGACGCCGTGTGGCAGTTCCGGGCGGGGCAGGTCACGAACGACCCGCTGCTGGGCGAGACGCACCTGACCGAGCTGGGCGAGGGGCAGCGGTTGCTGCGCGAGCGGGACGCCTCGGGCCGCCTGACGGACCGCCAGACGCTGGACGCCACCCTGAGCGCCCCGGACCTGACCATCGACGGGCAGGACAACATGACGACCCGTCAGGCGCGCATCACGCTGGTGCAGCAGTGTGCCGACATCGACCTTCAGGGCACCGAGCAGACGCCCGTGAAGATCGAGCAGGGCAGCGGCTTCAGCGCGCCGGTCGCGGAACTCGACTCGCCGCTCATGACCGGACACGTCGAGAAACTCCGCATGGGCTTCGACTTCAACATCGAGGATTCCGACAACGCCAACTCGACCCTGCAATACGACCTGGACGGCACGGAACGCTGCGAGAACGGCCAGCGTGTCCCCGGAGCCTGACCTTCAAGGAGTCCCATGATGAACCGCACCAAGACCCTGTCCCTGCTGGCCCTCCTGACCGTCACCGCGCCCGTGCTGGCGCAGGCCGACGCCACCAACCGCCTGATCACCATCCAGGGCGGCCCGCGTGGCGACGTGCGTAACGGACCCCTGACCTTCACCGGCAGTCCCGTGAAGGCGAAGGTCAGCACCCTGAACATTGAGGCCTCGCAGGCCGTGCTGGCCGCGCCCAAGGGCACGCCGCTGATCGAGGCGAAAGGCAAACGCACCGCGAACTTCACCGGCACCGTGAAGGTCACGCGCGGCCGCCTGACCGCCAGCGGCAGCGCCCTCGCGTACGACGAGACGACCGGGCAGGGCGTCCTGAGCGGCAACGCCAGCGCCACCTTCGTCCCCGAGAAGAAGGAGGACGGCGACACCGTCACCATCAAGGCCGCGCAGATGAGCCTGGACGTGGACAACAACGTGTCCACCAGCACGGGCGGCGTGACCCTCTCCACCGGCACGCAGGACGGACAGGCCGAGAAACTGGTGTTCGACGAGGACCGCGAACTGGCCCAGCTGACCGGCAAACCCAGCCTGACCCGCGCCGCCCGGGGCAACCAGAAGGAACTGGTCATCACCGGCCAGGAGGTCCGCGCGCTCACCAAGACCAAGACGCTGTACGTGCGCGGCAGCGTGAAACTCGTGCAGGGCACCACCACCACCACCGGCGACGCCGTGTACTACGACGACCGCAGGAACGTGGCATACGTGGTCGGGAACGCCGTCAGCGTGGACAGCAAGAGCAAGGTGACCGTCAAGGCCCCCGCCAGCGGTTACCTGGAGCAGCGCACCGACCTGGGCCGCGTGCGCGCCCTGAACTCGGCGTACAAGGTTCCGGCCGAGCAGTTCAAACTGCGCGGCGAGAAGTAAACTGCGCGCATGCCCCGCACCCGCCTGACCGTCACTGCACTCCTGACCGCGCTGCTGGCGGTCACGGGCGGGTGGCCGGGCGGGCGGGCGCAGCAGGCCGAGCCCAGTCCACCCGCCCCCATCCAGAGCGCACCCGCTGAGGCCGCCCCCGCGCCGACCACTCCGGACGCCGCGCCGGACGCCGGGGCCGAGCAGTCCAGCCTGACCCTGGTGCGCCGCAGCGAGAAGGACGGCAAGGACCGCCGCATCGAGATCGTCAAGACCGGCACGGACGACACCACGGGCGTGTTCGCGCTGTGCCAGCCGCTCCCGGACGACCCGGAGGGAGCACCGACCCTGGCGGTGTTCAGCGAGACCGGCGCGGGCGGCGTGCAGATCACCATCGACAAGAACGTGATCCGCGTGCCGCTGGCGGTGGTCACGCAGAACGCCCCGAAAGACGGGCAGGACGGCAGCGACGGCCGCGTGGAGGCCAGCGCCGGAACGGGCCGCTTCCTGGAACGTGGGGAGGTGCCGCCCGACACCACCGACCGCCTGACCCGCTGCGAGGTGCAGGCCATCCCGAAACCCGCGCCGGACACCGTGACCGTCACGCAGGGCCGCACGGAGCTGAAGGGGCAGAAACTGGTGTACGACAGCGCCGACGGCATCGCCCGCATCGACGGGCCGATCACGTTCACGCGCCGCAGTGACACCGACCCCCTGAACGGCAGGAGTGACCGCATCGAGGTCAGCGTGGACGACGAGAAGACCACCCTGGTCGGCAACGTCGAACTGAAATCCGCTGGCGGACGCACCAGCCGCGCGGCGCGGGTGGAGTACGACGACACCCGCAACGTCGCGCGGCTGTACGGCACGCCCACCCAGCCAGCCGAGAGCGTCAAGGGGGGCGACACCCTGCGAGCCGGTCTGATCGTGTACGACCTCGACCGCAACGAGGTGTACGCCATGAAGGCCGAGGGGGGCACCATCACGGGCGAGTTCACGGACTCGGACCCGGCGCCCCCCAGTCCGGCGCCGGTCAGTCCAGGGCTGCCAGCGCGTCCCTGAGCACGGCGGCGCTGCGTTCCAGTTGCTGGCGTTCCGGTCCGGTCAGCGCCGGCGGGATGGTGTCCAGCACGCCGCCCCGGCCCACCACGCGCGGCAGGCTCAGGCTCACGCCGAATTCCGGGGTGGGGGCGCTGACGGTCAGGATGCCGCGCCGGTCACCCAGCACCCGCTCGGTGATGCGGGCCAGGGCCGCGCCGATGCCGTAATAGGTGGCGTGCTTCCCGGCGATGATCTGCGCCGCCGCGCCGCGCGTGTCCGCGTCGATCTGCGCGCGGATCTCCGGCGTCCACTCGCGGCCGCGCGCCGCCATGAAGTCCGCGACCGGCAGGCCCGCCACGCTGGCGGTACTCCAGGCCAGGACCTCGCTGTCGCCGTGCTCGCCCAGCACGTGGCCGTGCACGTGCGTGCCGTCCACCCCGGCGTGCCCGGCGATCAGGTGCCGGAAGCGGGCGCTGTCGAGGACCGTCCCGGACCCCATCACGGACGCGCCGGGTGCCAGCCTGGCGGTCAGGTCCGTCAGGACGTCCACCGGGTTCGTGGCGATCAGCAGCGTCGCGCCGGGCGCGGCGGCGACCACCTGCGGGATCAGCTCACGGAAGATGGCGGCGTTCTTCTGCAGCAGGTCCAGGCGGGACTCGCCGGGCTTCTGGTTCGCGCCGGCCGCGACGATCACCACGGCGCTGCCCCGCAGGTCCGTCAGGGGGCCGCTGCCCACCCGCGCGCCGTGACTGACCGGCGCGGCGTGCGCGATGTCCTGCGCCTCGGCCCGGGCGCGCGCGCCGTTCTGGTCGGTGAGGATGATCTCGCTGCACGAGCCGCGCAGCGTCAGGGCGTACGCGGCGGTCGCGCCGACCAGTCCGGCCCCGACCACCCCGACTTTCACCCGCGCACCTCGCGGCGCACGGTCAGGACCGGGATGCGGCTGCGGGCCACGATCTTCTCGGCGGTGCTGCCCAGGAAGAAATGCTCGATGGCGCCCTGCGCGTGCGTGCCCACCACGATCAGGTCCGCGTTCCAGCGGTCGGCGGCGTCCAGCACGCCGGTCACGGGATCCCCGACCATCAGTTCGGTCTCCTCGTCCGCGCGGGCCAGCTGCGCCATGCGGGCGGCGTCGGCGTCCTCCAGGGTGTGCAGCAGGGCCGGGTCGGGCATGGCGGCGCTCACGCCGCCCATCAGGTCCGGCGCGGCGGTCACGCGGGCGTCGGTCACGTGGACCAGCCGCAGGGTCGCGCCGGCAAAGCGGGTGCGGGCGACCTCCAGGGCGTGCGCGGACGAGTCCGAGAAATCCACGCCCACCAGGACGCGCTGAAAGCTGCTGGTCGCTGCCGCTTGGTGCTGGGTCATGCCCTGAACGTACACCCCGGCCCGGTCCGGCCCGCCGGAACATGAATGTCCCATGAAGGCCCGGGGCGGATGGTGCCCCGCCGATCCCACCCCGTCGCCGCTTTCACCCCCGTGGGGGGCCGTGACGCCCGGACCCCGGGCGGTACACTGGCCCATGAGACTCCAGAGCTTCGGGGCGGCCCTCACGGTCACCGGCAGCATGCACCTCCTGACCGTCGGCGAACGGCACGTGCTGATCGACTGCGGCCTGTTCCAGGGCAACGACGAGCTCGAGGCACGCAACCGTGAGCCGCTGCCCTTCGACGTGGCGGGCCTGGACGCCGTGATCCTCACGCACGCGCACCTGGACCACGTGGGCCGCCTGCCGCTGCTGGTGAAACTCGGCTACCGCGGGCCCATCCACTGCACCGAACCGACCGCCGCGCTGGCCGAGACGGTGCTGCTGGACTCCGCACGGCTGCAGGTGGACGGCTACCGCCACGACCTGCGCCGCGCCCGCCGCCAGGGCATTCCCGACGATCAGGTGCCGCCCCCGCTGTACGAGGAGGAGGACGTGCACCGCGCCCTGGCCCTGCTGCGCCCGGACCTGCGTTTCGCGGAGACGGTGCGCGTGGCCGGGCTGCGCGTCACGCCCCAGCGGGCCGGGCACATCCTGGGCAGCGCGTACCTGCTGATCGACACCGGCGACGCCCGGCTGATCATGAGCGGCGACCTCGGCAACCGCGAGAGCGGCCTGCAACTGGACTTCACGCCGCCGCCCCCCGCGGACGCCGTGGTGCTGGAAAGCACCTACGCCAACCGCACCCACCGCCCCTGGCCGGCCACGCTCGCCGAGTTCCGCGACGCGCTGCGCGACGCGGTGCGGCAGGGTGGCAAGATCCTGATTCCCAGTTTCGCCATCGAACGCACCCAGACGATCCTGCACACCATCAAGGGACTGATGGACGCCGGCGAGGTCCCGCGCATCCCGGTGTTCCTCGACTCGCCCATGGCGGCCCGCGCCACGCACGAGTACTTCGAGTACGGCGACGAACTGATCCCGGAAGTCCGGGACGCCCTCCAGGCCGGCGAGGACCCCTTCCGGCCCGGCACGCTGCACGTCGTGCCGACCAGCGCCGAGTCGCAGCGCATCAACCGCTACGACGGCCCCGCGATCATCCTGGCCGGGAACGGCATGATGACCGGCGGGCGCATCCAGCACCACCTCAAGCATCACCTCTGGAAACCCAGCACCAGCCTGATCAGCGTGTCGTACCAGTCCCCCAGCAGCCTCGGGGGGCGCATCGTGACCGGCGCGGACCACGTGCGCATCATGGGTGAGGAGATCGCGGTTCGCGCGCACGTGTACACCATCGGCGGGTTCTCCGCGCACGCCGACCAGGACGACCTGCTGGCCTTCCTGGACACGGCGGGCCGGCCCCACGTGTGGCTGGTGCACGGCGAACCGGACGTCATGGACTCGTTCCTGCCGGTCCTCGCGGCGCGCGGCCTGAAGGGCGACATCGTCCCGGACCGGCAGCCGGTGGACCTGACCGGCCCCGGCTACCCGGACGGCCGCCCCCCCGGCTTCGTGCCTGCCTCCCCGCGCGGCGCGCACGCCGAGGCGGGCGAGTAGCGCGGGCAGGCCAGCAGGGAAGGGGGCGGGCGGGCCGGGACGGCCAGGGGAGACATGCCCCTGGGCAGCGCCCACAGCGGCGCGCTACGCTGAAGGACCATGAAACGTGCCCTGCCCTTCCTGCTGCTTGCCCTGACTGCCTGCGGTTCCAAAGGCATCGAGGGTGTCCAGACCTTCACGTACCCGGCGGGCGACCACCGCAGCGGCTCACTGAAATACGCCGAGAATCCCCCGGCCGGCGGGCCGCACAACCCCTCGTGGCAGAACTGCGGGGTGTACAGCAGCCCCCTGTACAACGAGTACGCGGTGCACAGCCTCGAACACGGCGCAGTGTGGATCACGTACCGCCCGGACCTGGACGCCGCCGGGCTGGACACCCTGAAGAACCTGGTGGACGGCCGCCCCTACACGCTGCTCAGCCCCTACGAGGGCCTGGACACCCCGGTCGCCATCAGCGCCTGGGGCGCGCAGCTGAAGGTGGAGAAGCCCGACGACGCCCGCCTGAAGGCCTTCCTGGACAAGTACGAGCAGGGCGCGACCGCCCCGGAACGCGGCGCGGCGTGCAGCGGCGGGTACAGCGGCACCAGCTGATACGGACTCCGATTGAATGGCTTACAAAGCCGTTCAATCCGAGCGAAGCGAGTGGGAGAAAACCGGGTTCCGGGCGTGGAGCTGGCGACCCGGTGGGGTTCCGATCTGTCAGCGAAACAGACGGAATCCGTATGAGCGGCACACACGGAGACGGACTCCGCTTGAAAGGGGAGGGGCCGGAGGTGGAATTCGTTCCCCTCCGGCCCCCCTTCCGGGTCAGGTTCAGCCCTTGTTCTCGTCCTCGTCGAAGTACTCGAAGCGGTGCGGCCCGATCTCGACGGTGTCGCCCTCGCGCGCCCCGGCGCGTTTCAGGGCGTTGTACAGGCCCTGGCGTTTGAAGACGTTCCCCAGGTACTCCGAGGCTTCTTCCAGGTAGCGCGAGAAGCGCACGATGCGTTCCTCGAAGCCCCCGCCGATGACCTTCCAGACCCGCTCCGGCTGGCCGTCGTTGATGATGCCCACGCCCTGCGCGGCCGGGTCGATGCGGAACTCGATGCGCAGCGGTTCCTCGCGCACCACGTCCGACTCAATGTCCAGCGCGTGCGTCTGCGCCCACAGTTCCCGGTCCGGCAGCAGCTGGAACAGCGACTCGCGCAGTTCGTTCAGGCCCTGACCTTCCTTGGCGCTCACGCGCAGCACCGGCAGGCCCGACCCGATCAGTTCGTCCTCGACCATCACGGCCAGGTCCTCGTCGACCAGTTCCACCTTGTTCAGCGCGATCAGCGCCACCTGCTCCAGCAGCGTGGGGTCGTAGGAACGCAGCTCGGCCTGCAGTTGCGCCAGTTCGCCCACCGGGTCGCGGGTCACGTCCAGCACGTACACCAGCACGCGCGTGCGGCTGATGTGCCGCAGGAACTCCAGGCCCAGGCCCTTGCCCTCGCTGGCGCCCTCGATGATGCCGGGAATGTCCGCCAGGGTCAGGCGCTCGTCGAGCGGGCTGCCGTGCGCGTCCACGCGGTCCACGACGCCCAGGATGGGCGACAGGGTCGTGAACGGGTAGTCCGCGATGGCCGGGTTGGCGCGCGACAGGGCCGCCAGCAGGCTGCTCTTGCCGGCGTTCGGGTAGCCCACGAGGCCCACGTCCGCGATCAGGCGCAGTTCCAGGCGCACGCGGCGCTTCTGCCCCGGCGTGCCCAGTTCCGCGAAACGCGGGGCCTGACGGGTGCTGCTGGTGAAGGTGCTGTTCCCACGCCCGCCCAGACCGCCGCGCGCGATGACCTTCTCCTGCCCGACCCGCACGAGGTCCGCGATGACCTTCCCGGTCTCCTCGTCGAAGGCGGTCGTGCCGACCGGCACGTCGATGTAGATGTCCTCACCGTCGGCCCCCTGGCGCAGGCGGCCCTCGCCGTACGCGCCGTTCGGGCCCTTGAACTTGCGGCGGCCCAGCAGCCGCTCCAGCGACTCGACGCCCTCGATGGCGCGCAGGATGATGCTGCCGCCCTTGCCGCCGTGCCCGCCGTCCGGGCCGCCCTTCTCCATGTACTTCGCGCGGTGGAAGGACATGCTGCCGTCCCCGCCGTTGCCGGCGGCCACCTCGATATTCAGAACGTCACGAAACGCCACTGCACTCACCTCTCCCTTCGGGGCAAGGTGCGTGCCGCGCGGCACCGTCCTCACCCTGCTTGATTCGTTGCGGCCCTGCGGCCCCGGCCCGCGCGCGGGTCATGAACCCGGCAGACCGTAAAAAAGCGCCCCACCCTTCACCGGGGCAGGGCGCTGAACTGCCTGAAAACCCGAGACCGGGACTCAGTCAGCGGCGAGTTCGGTCGGCACTTCGATGCTGATGAAGCGGCCCTTGGCGCCACGGTTCGTGAACACGACCTTGCCGTGCTCGAGTGCGAACAGGGTGTGGTCGCGGCCCATGCCCACGTTCGGGCCGGCCTTGAACTTGGTGCCGCGCTGGCGGACCAGGATGTTCCCGGCCAGCACCTGCTCGCCGCCGAACTTCTTCACGCCCAGGTACTTGGGCTGGCTGTCACGTCCGTTCTTGGACGAACCTACGCCTTTCTTGTGTGCCATGTCGGTGTCCTCCCTTAGCCCTTGATGCCCAGAATCTTGATGGCCGTGTAGTCCTGGCGGTGGCCAGTGCGGCGGCGGTACTGCACGCCGCTCTTGTACTTACGGATGTAGATCTTCTCGCCGCGGCCGTGCTCGACCACTTCGGCGTTCACGACGAACTTGGCAACGGCGTCGCCGAACAGGGCCTTGTCGCCGCCCACGAAGAGAGGGGCCAGGTCGAGCTTGTCGCCCGCTTCGCCTTTCAGGCTCTCGACGCGGATCACGTCGCCTTCCTGAACGCGGTACTGCTTCCCGCCGGTCTGAATGATTGCAAACATTGTGATTCCTCCTGCCGCACGGCCGGGAATCGCTGCCCCGGACGGCTTGGACCTTGTCGCGCACCCGCACAAGCGGGTCACCAAGCAAGCACTGTACCACAGCACGGGGCGAATCGGTAGACACGAGAACACACCCGGCCGTCCGGAACTCAGGCGACGGAAGGCGGGGTCTCAGGCAGGCCACACCGGGAACCCGGCGCGCGTGGCGCGGCCTGGGGGGGTGTGAATTGCGTGCGTGTTCCCGTCTCCCGTGAACGTGTCCTCGCGGTACACGTGGACTCGCCGCGGCGAGCCGGTGATTGCCTGACCTCCAGCGCTGCGCCGGCCCCGGTCAGGGGCGCGCTCACAGCGGACCCCCCCAGCATACCACCCCGGCGCGGGCGCAACGCCCGCCCCCCGGACCGCGTACCGAGGGTCGTGATTGCACGTATCCGCTCGGGCTGGCGCGACTCGCTGGCCCTGCTGTTCGCCCTCGGGGACCGCCGCACGCCCGCCGGGGCCAGACTCATGGCGGCCCTGGCCCTCGCCTACGCCCTGCTGCCGCTGGACCTGCTCCCGGACCTGACGCCGGTGCTGGGTCTGGCAGACGACGTCCTGATCGTCCCGACCCTGCTGGCCCTGGCCGCCCGCACCCTGCCCGGACCCGTGCTGACCGAGGCGCGCACCCGCAGTCTGCGCGTGCAGCGCCGCCTGCCCTGGCTGATCCCCACCGGAATCGCCGCCCTGCTGCTGCTCATGGCCCTCGGCGGCTGGCTGCTGTGGCGGGCCGTGAGCGGCTAACCACCCCTTAACCGCCGCGCTTAGACTGAACGGCATGAGACTGCTGCTCGTGGAGGACGACGCCCGCATCGCGCAGCCAACCCTGGGGGCGCTGCGCGAGGCCGGGTACGCCGTCACGTGGGCGCAGACCGGCCCGGAAGGACTGGAGGCCGCCGCGCTGGGCGAGTTCCCGCTGGTGGTGCTGGACGTCATGCTGCCCGGCATGGACGGCTTTCAGGTGGCGCGCGAACTGCGCGAACAGGGCGTGGATTCGGCCGTGCTGTTCCTGACGGCACGCGGGGAACTGGATGACCGGGTGCAGGGCCTGGACCTGGGCGGCGACGCGTACCTCGTCAAGCCGTTCGCGGTGCCCGAACTGCTGGCGACGCTGCGGGCCCTGTCGCGCCGCGAGCGGGGGGCGGGCGCACCCCGCGTGGCGTTCGCGGCGGGGCGCGGCACGCTGGACAGCGTGGCCCGCACGGTCACCTGGGACGCGCAGGAGGTCGCCGTGACGGGCCGCGAGTACGCGCTGCTCGAAGCGCTGGCCCTGTCGCCCGAACGGTGGTTCACGCGCGAGGACCTGATCGACCGCGTGTGGGGCCCGGAATTCGGCGGCGAGGCGCGGATCGTGGACGTGTACGTGCGCTACCTGCGGCGCAAACTGGCCCCCGAGGCGATCAGTTCCGAGCGCGGACGCGGATACCGCGTGGAACGCTGAGGGCCCGCGTGCCGCTGACCCTGCGGGCGCGGCTGGCGCTGTGGGCCGCGCTGGCGACCGGACTGGCCGTGGTGCTCGTCGCGGCCGGGCTGTTCGTGTCCGTGAACGGCTTCCTGCGCCAGGCGCAGGAGCAGCGGCTGCTGAGCGTGGTCGGGGCCGTGCAGGGCCGCGTGGAGGCGCTGCTGAGACCCGCTGAGGACGCCGACCTGCTGGGCGCGCTGCTGGGCGTGGCGACCGTGTCGCAGTCGGACCTGGAACGCCTGGCGGACGCCGTGGACCGCCGGGGCGTGGAACTGCGGCTGGTGGCCGTTCAGCGGGGCGAACTGACGTCGGTGGGCACCCGCTCCTTTCCCGGCGGGGTGCCGCTGACCCTGCGGCCCGGCCCGGGCGGGTACCTGAGCGCGGACCGCGCCCACCTGATCCTGGTGCGGCCCCTGCGGGGCGACGCGCTGCTGCAGGTGGCCGTGGACGCCCGGTCCCTGTCGGAGGCCCGGCAGGCATTCACGCAGGCGCTGACGTGGCTGCTGCCCCTGGCACTGCTGCTGTCCCTGCTGGTCGGGTGGGTGGTGGCCGGACGGCTGCTGCGGCCCGTGCGGACCCTGGAGAACGCCGCGCGGGCCGTGGGCGAGGGCGGGGACCTGCGCCGCCCCCTGCCCGGCGCGGGCCACGGGGACGAACTGGCGCGGCTGGCACTGACCCTGCAGCAGAGCTTCGCGCGGCTGGCAGACGCCCGCGAGCGCGAGCAGGGGTTCCTGCGGGCCGCCGCGCACGACCTGCGCTCCCCGCTGGCCGCGCTGACCGCGCGGGTGGAAGGCACCCTGGCCCGCGACCGCGACGCCGCGCGCTACCGCGCGGACCTGCAGGAGATCGGGACGGACATCACGCGGCTGTCCACCCTGGCCAACCACCTGCTGCTGCTGGCCCGCGACCCGGGCGCCGTGCAGCGCGCGCCGGTCCCGCTGCGGGACCTCGCGGCGGACGCCGTGGACCGCGCCCGGGAACTGGACCCCCTGGCCGACGTGGACCTCGCCGCGAGCGGGCCGGTCACGGTGCCGGGCGACCGGGTGCTGCTGGGGCAGGCCATCTGGAACCTGACCACCAACGCCGTGCGGCACGCCCCGCAGGCGACCGTGACCGTGACCGTGCAGGCCACCCCGGGCGGCGCGACCGTCACCGTGCGCGACGACGGCCCCGGCGTGGACGCCGCCACCCTGGCCCGCCTGGGCGAGGCCTTCTACCGCCCGGACGCCAGCCGCGCCGCCGACGCTTCGGGGGTGGGTGGGCACGGCCTGGGGCTGGCGCTGGCACGGCACGTGGCGCAGCTGCACGGCGGCACGCTGGAACTGCGCAGCGCCCCGCGGCAGGGCTTCACCGCCACGCTGCACCTGCCGGGCTGAGCTGCTCGCCGGCACGCGGCGCGGTCTGCTACCCTGGGCGGCAATGACACAAACGGATGCAACGCCCTGGAGCGCCGTGGTGCTGGGCGGCGGTGACCCCGGCGATCCGTTCGCAGCGGCGCACGGCGTGAAGGTCAAACCCCTGATTCCCGTGGCGGGCGAGCCGATGGCGCTGCACGTGCTGCGCGCCCTGCGCGGCAGCGGCCGGGTGGGCCGGGTGGCCTACGTCGGCCCGACCACCCCCGCCCTGGACCTGCTGATCGACGGGCGCGTCACGGACCACGGCACGCTGCTCAGCAACCTGGAGGCCGGCGTGGACGCCCTGCGCGCCGCCGGTCTGCGCCCGGGCGAGCGGGTGCTGGTCGTCACGGCGGACGTGCCCATGCTGCGGGCCGAGGAGGTCCGCAGCGTGCTGGACGCCGCGCCGCCCGGGGCGGGCCTGGTGTACCCGGTGGTGCGGCGCGAGGTGTGCGAGGCCGCGTATCCCGGCGTGAAACGCACCTACGCGCGACTGCGTGACGGGACCTTCACGGGCGGGAACCTGTTCCTGCTGGACCCGGCCCTGATCGGGCAGTTCCTGCCGAGGCTCCGCGAGGTCCTCGCGGCGCGCAAGGCCCCGCTGAAACTGGCGGGCCTGATCGGTCCCGGCGTGCTGCTGCGACTGGTGACGGGCCGCCTGAGCGTGGCGGCGCTGGAGGCGAAGGTCTCGGCGCTGCTGGGCGTGCCGGCGCGGGCGCTGATCACCCCGCACGCGGCGGTGGGAACCGACGTGGACAAGGACGCGGACCTCACGCTGGCCGAGGCGCAGCTGACCGGGCGCCCGGTCGCGGCCCCGCCCGGACACTGAACCGCGTCCCAATCCTGACCCGGTGGGTCGGTTTTGCCCGCCTGAACGTCAAAAATCCTGTCTGCTCTGCCCTTGCGGCGAGGCGGACAGGTGTGCATACTGTTCCTCATGCCTCACGTGATCGTTAGCCCCTGCATTGGCGTCAAGGACCAGGCCTGCACCGAAGTCTGCCCGGTGGAATGTATCTACGACGGTGGCGACCAGTTCCTGATCCACCCCGACGAGTGCATCGACTGCGGCGCGTGCGTGCCCGCCTGCCCCGTCAGCGCCATCTTCCCCGAGGAGGACGTCCCGGGCGGCGAGGAAGACTTCATCGTCAAGAACCGCGCCCACTTCGGCCTGTAAGCCGGACCCCGGTTGAACGGGTCACAACCGTTCAGTCCGGGCGTGGCGTTGGCAATCCGGTGCTGTTCCGGGTTGAGGCCGACACAGACCGAATCCGTGGAACGCCCGCCGCCCGCCCCGACCCTCACCCGCCCGGTGGGGGTCTTTCCGTGCGGCGCGCGGCCCCCGCGCTTGCCCCGCCCGCCCCCGCAGGGCTAGCATGACCGGCGCTGCGCCCGCAGGTGCGCCCCAGGAGGTGACAGACGTGAACCCCGAACCGCTGGACGCCGAACCGCCCAGTTCCGACCGACCGCCCCGCCCGGTCGGCACGTCCAGACCGGCTCTCCCGCACCCCCTGGAGGACCCGCCATGCACCACACACACCCGGGCCGCGCCGCATGCTGACCTACTACCGCAGCATCGGCGGGAAGCTCACCAGCACTGACGGGTACACCGACGGCTGCTGGATCAACGCCGCCGAACCGACCGCCGAGGAACTCGCCCGCGTCGCCCGCGAGACCGGCCTGGACCTCGACTACCTGTCCTACCCGCTCGACCCGGACGAACGCTCCCGGTTCGAACGCGAAGACGGGCAACTGCTGATCATCATGCAGACCAGTTACCGCCTGCCGGAAGAGAGCGACATTCCCTACGACACCGTTCCGCTGGGCATCCTGCACACCGACCACTGCATCGTGACCGTGTGCGCCCTGCCGGAGAACCCGGTCATCAAGGACGTGCTCGGCGGGCTGGTGCGGCGCGTCAGCACCAGCAAGAAAAACCGCCTGACCCTGCAGCTGTTCCTGCGCAACGCCCAGCGCTTCCTGATCGACGTGCGGCAGATCAACAAGCGCGTCGACGCCATCGAGGACAAGCTGGAGAACAGCCAGCAGAACCGCGAACTGCTGAACCTGCTGAAACTCGAAAAGAGCCTCGTGTACTTCCTGACCGGCCTGAAGGCCAACGAGGCCATGATGGAGCGCGTCAAACGCGACCGGATCTTCGAGATGTACGAGGAAGACAGCGACCTGCTCGACGACGTCCTGATCGAGAACCTTCAGGCCATCGAGATGGCGTCCATCGCCAGCAACATCCTGACCAGCATGGCCGGCGCCTTCGCCAGCGTGATCAGCAACAACGTCAACCAGGTCGTGAAGGTCCTGACCGTCACCACCATCCTGGTCGCCATTCCCACCCTGGTCACCAGCATCTTCGGCATGAACGTGCCCGTCCCGTTCCACGACAGTCCGGAAGGCATCTGGATCGTGCTGGGCCTCGCCGTGGCCCTCGCGGTCGCCGTGGCCGGCGTGTTCTACCGCCTGCGCGTGCTGTGATACGCACTCCGATTGAATGGGCTGTAAAGCCCGTTCAATCCGAGCGGATGCGACTCGGAGAGCTGCCCCGCAGAGCAGGAGAAAAACGGGTTCCGGACGTGGAGCCGGCAATCCGGTGAAGTTGCGGATTGTTGGCGAAACAAACGGAATCCGTATGAGGGGGTGATGGTGAATGGGTGATGGTTGACAGAGGGTCGCCCCTTCCGTCAACCATCACCGTTCAACCTTCTACTCCTTACTGACGTACAGCAGCGCCCCGAACAGCGCGAGGTTCTTCAGGAACTGCGTCTGCTGCTGCGCGCGGTCCTTGCCGTCCTTGTCCCAGAAGGGATGGCCGATGACGGTGGTGGGGATCAGGCTGGCGGCCAGGGCCACGCTGGCCGCGCGCGGCGCGAGGCCCAGCGCCATCAGCGCCCCCGCCCCGACCATGACGCCGCTGTTCACCTTGACCGCCAGTTCCGGTTCCGGCACTTCCGCACCCCGCGCGGCCCGCACGATGGGGTCCGGGTTCTGCAGGTGATCGAGGCCGCTCTTGATGAAGATGCTCGCGAGCAGCGCCCGCCCGATGAATCTCGTCACGCTCATGGGTAACCTCCTTGGAACTTGTCCCGGAGTCTAGCGCAGCCGCCCGCCCCGCCCCGGTGGATCAGGCACGCCAGACGTTCACGCGCCCTGAAGGACCGGCCGCACCCGGAAAGGACCGCGCGGGCCCGGCCGTCACATGCCCTGAATGACCGACAGCTGCCGGGTCAGGTCCGCCATGACGCCCTGCACCGCGAACGCCCCGGTGGACAGCAGCCGCACGTACTCCTCCTGCGTCAGGGCGCCCTCCTCGGCGCCGCCCTGCACCTCGATGATCAGCCCCGTGTCGGTGGCGACCACGTTCAGGTCCGCGCGGGCCACGCGGTCCTCGGCGTAATCCAGGTCCACGCGGACCTCGTCGCCCAGCAGGCCCACGCTGATCGCGCCCACGTTGTGCGCGATGGGCCAGTCGGTCAGCTGCCCCTTCTGGATCAGGCGGTCGCAGAAGTCATGCAGCGCCGCGTGCCCCGCCAGGATGCTCGCCACGCGCGTGCCGCCGTCCGCGACCAGCACGTCGCAGTCCACGTACAGCGTCTGGTTCCGGAAGGGCCGCAGGTCCATGCTGGCCCGCAGCGCCCGCCCCAGCAGCCGCTGGATCTCGTAGCGGCGGCCGTCCTGCAGGTTCCGTTCGCGTGCCTGCCGGTCGGTCGTGGCGCGCGGCAGCATGGAGTACTCGGCGGTCAGCCAGCCTTCCTTGCTGCCCCGCATGTGCGGCGCGGGCTTGTCCTGAATGCTGACGGTCGCCATGATCTCGGTGCGGCCCATGATCAGGTGCGCGCTGCCCGGCGCGTGCGGGTTCACGCCACGCTTGACGCTCAGCGGGCGCGGTTCGAGAAGGGTGCGGCCCTCACGGACCGGGAGGGGCGGGACTTTGCCGGAACTCTTGGATGCAGTACTCATGTCTGGATGGACTCAATTCTGGGCAGCGGCGGGGCCGCCCGGTTGGATTGACCGTCAGTATACCCGCCCGCGCCGATCCCCCCGGCCGCCATTCCACCCGCCGCCATTCCACCGGCCGCCAGCAGCGCCGCCATGACCGGCGCCGCCCGCGCGGCGTCCCCCGTCACCACGAAACGCTCCTGGCCTCCCGACTCCCGCCCGGACAGCGCCCCGCACCCGGCCAGGACGCGCCGCGTGTGCCGCGCGACGGCCGGCCCGCTGTCCAGCAGCGTGAACGTGTCCCCGAACTCCGCGCGGATACTGCCCGCCAGGAACGGGTAGTGCGTGCAGCCCAGCACCAGCTCATCGGCGCCCGCCTCGGCCAGCGGCGTCAGGACCTCGCGCAGCACCTCACGCGCCCGCGCCGAGTCCGCCTGCCCCGCCTCGACCAGCGGCACCAGCTCGGTACTCACGGCCTTCAGGACCTGCACGCCCGCCGGGTCCGCGAACTCCCGGATCACGTCGGCCAGCAGCGTCCCGCGCAGGGTGCCCGGCGTGGCCAGCACGCCCACCACGCCCGAACGGGTCGAGAGCACCGCCGGTTTCACGGCCGGGACCAGCCCGATGATCGGCAGGTCGAAACGCGACCGCAGGTGCCCCAGACTGAATGCCGACGCCGTGTTGCACGCCACCACCACGCCCTTGACGCCCCGCGCGTGCAGCGCCGAGACCGCCCGGTCCGTCAGGTCCCGGATCTCATGGTCAGGGCGCGCCCCGTACGGCACGTGCGCCGTGTCGGCCAGGTACAGCAGGTCCTCGCCCGGCAGGGCGCGGCGCAGGTCCGCCAGGATACTCAGGCCCCCCACGCCACTGTCGAACACGCCAAGCGGTGCGTCACTCATCCGCCCTGATGATACGGGACCGCCGTCTCAGCGTTCCGCCAGCGCCTCGCGCAGCGTGTCACCCAGCGCGCCCATGCCCTGCGTGATCTGCTCCGGCGTGGCGTTGCTGTAACTCAGCCGCATGGTGTTCTCGCCGCCGCCCAGCGCGTAGAAGGGACTGCCCGGCACGTACGCGACCTTGCGCTCGACCGCGCGGGGCAGCAGCGCCTGCGTGTCCACGCCTCCCGGAAGGGTCAGCCACAGGAACATGCCGCCCTCGGGGGTCGTGCACTGCACGCCGTCCGGGAAGTCCGCGCGGATGCGTTCCAGCATCAGGCGGGCGCGCTCGCCGTACGCCTGCCGCACCCGTTCGATCTGACGTGGCAGGACGTCCTGCACGAGTTCCGAGATGATCATCTGGTTGAAGGTGGGGGTGTGCAGGTCCGCGCCCTGCTTCGCCTGGATCAGTTTATTGATGACCGGCGCGGCCGCCTGCACCCAGGCGTCCCGCAGGCCCGGCACCAGCGTCTTGCTGAACGAACTGGAGTAGATGACGTGGTTGCGGTCCGGGTCGCCGTGCAGTTCCAGGCCCAGGCTGTACAGGCTGGGCGCGGCCTCACCCGTGAAGCGCAGCTGCCCGTACGGGTCGTCCTCGATCAGCAGGACGCCGAAGCGCGCCGTGAGTTCCACCAGGCGGCGGCGACGCTCGGCGCTCAGGGTGCGCCCGGTGGGATTCTGGAAGTTCGGCACGGCGTACAGCAGTTTCGCGCGGGTGGTGTTCAGCACCTCCTCCAGCGCGTCCACGTCGATGCCGCCCTCGTCGGTGGGCACCTGCACGTAGCGCGGCTGGTACGGCCGGAACGACTGCAGCGCGCCCAGGTAGGTGGGCGCCTCCACCAGCACCACGTCCCCCTCGTCGATCAGGACCTTGCCGAGCAGGTCCAGGCCCTGCTGGCTGCCGGTCACGATCTGCACGTTGGCGGCCGGAATGCCGGCCTGCGCGCCGATCCACTCGCGCAGCGGCGGGTGCCCCTCGGTCGTCGAGTACTGCAGCGCCGCCGGGCCGTACACGTCCAGCACGCGGTTGCTCGCGGCGCGCACCTCGTCCAGCGGGAACAGTTCCGGCGCGGGCAGCCCACCCGCGAAGGAGATCACGTCCGGCCGCTGCGTGATCTTCAGGATCTCGCGGATGGCGCTGGCATTCATGCCCTGCGCGCGGCGCGACAGCCGGGTGGACAGGTCGAAGGGGAGCGGGACAGGGGAAGCGCTCATGCCTGTCATGGTAGTGGCTGCGCGGCCCTGTCTACCCCGACCGGCCCTGTCTACCCCGACCGGCCCGGTCGTGTGGACGGCCCCCGCCGGTCGGACCGGCCGCGCCGGGTAGAGTAGAAGGCGCTCAAGGAGGTATTCACATGCTCGTCACCGGTAATGACATTCTGGTTCCCGCCCGCGCCGGCAAGTACGGCGTCGGCTCGTTCAACACCAACAACATGGAGATCACCCAGGCGATCATCCACACCGCCGAGCGGCTGCGCAGCCCCGTCATGGTGCAGATGAGCGAGGGCGCCATCAAGTACGGCGGCCAGGACCTCGCCAACATCGTCATCGATCTGGCCAGGCGTGCCACCGTGCCCGTCGCGCTGCACCTCGACCACGGCAGCTCCTACGAGTCGGCCCTGAAGGCCATCAAGATGGGCTTCACGAGCGTCATGATCGACGCCTCGCACCACGACTTCGAAGGCAACGTCAAGGAAACCAGACGCGTCGTGGAGGCCGCGCACGCCATGGGCATCAGCGTGGAAAGCGAACTCGGCCGTCTGGGCGGCATCGAGGAACACATCGTCGTGGACGAGAAGGACGCCTTCCTGACCGATCCCGAGGAAGCCGTGCAGTTCATCGAGCAGACCGGCACCGACTACCTCGCCATCGCCATCGGCACCAGCCACGGCGCCTTCAAGGGCAAGGGCCGCCCCTACATCGACCACGCCCGCATCGAGAAGATCGCCGGCCTGACCGGCATCCCCCTCGTCGCGCACGGCAGCAGCGGCGTGCCGCAGGAGATCGTGGAACGCTTCCGCAAGGCGGGCGGCGAGATCGGCGACGCCGCCGGCATCGCCGACGAGGACCTGCAGCGCGCCACGGGCTTCGGCATCGCCAAGGTGAACGTGGACACCGACCTGCGTCTGGCCAGCACCGTCGGCATCCGCGAGGCCCTGATGGCCAACCCCAAGGAATTCGACCCCCGCAAGATCTTCGGACCGGCCCGCGACGTCATGAGCCAGGTCATCGAGCACAAGATGCGCGTGCTGGGCAGCGTCGGCAAGGCCTGAACACCGACCTCCGCCGCGGCGGAGCAGGAAAGGAGGGAGCCGGGAACCGCGCCGCAGGGCACGTTCCCGGCCCCCTCCTTCCCGCTGCAGGGCGCGCCGGCCACACCCGCCCCTGCCAACCTGACGGCCCGCTGACGCCCTCCTCAGGAATGAGGGCCCCTTCGGCGGGGAATTCTCACCATGCCGCACTATGCTCGCGAGTGCATGAAGGTGGCCTGGCCTCTCCCCGCAGTAGTGATGACGCTCGGCCTGCTGATCAGCGGCCTGGGCCGCGGCGCCTCCACGCCGCCCGCGCTGCCGGCCGGTTGGCAGCCGCGCCTCGCCGCGCTGCTGCCCGCCACCTCCCAGACCGCCACGCTGCTCGAGCGGCGCCCCAGCATCTCCACCGTCGAGCTGCAGTTGCGGGTCGCCAGCGTCGGCGGGAACCCGGAAGCGCTGCAGCAGGTGATCGTGAACGCCGCGCGCGGCCTGCAGCCCACCTACGACGAACGCCTCGGCATCTCCCGCGAGGAGTTCAAACGGTACGTGGTGTTCCAGGAGGTCCTGGCGTCCACCGGGAAGTCCTTCCGGCTGGCCGTCACCCGCGACGCCAGCCACGTCACCTTCGGGGACGGGCCGTACATGGACGGCGTGCTCAGGGGCGTCAGCATCGACCTGAAAACCGGCGAGATGCGCGGCCCCGAGGGCTTCAGTGCGCGCCCCACCACCGTCACGCCCAGCGCCGCGCCCGACCGCGGCCTGGATGTCCGCAGCGGCTTCCAGTGGCGCATGACCGGCAGCAACGCCACCACCGGCAACGGCGTGCGCGGCACCCTCAGCCTGCTGCACCTCAGCAGTGGCCGCGTGGTCCTCAGTTACACCCGCACCAGCATGATCCGCCGCGCCGTGGACACCGGCGAACTGATCGTCGAGTACACCCGCTGAAGCCCGGAGCGCACCGGACGCTGACCCCCGCCTGACCGCAGCTCAAGGCTTCCTCACCGTCCCTTCAGGGGCCGTCACGCGCCGCCGCATAGGCTGAGCGGCATGAAGAAGCGGAATCTCATGATGCTCGGCGCAGCCCTGACCCTGGGCGGCCTCAGTCAGGCCAGCGCCGGACGCCTCTCCCCGACCCTGCTCGAGCGGGCGAAGAAGGGAGACCAGACCCCGGTCGGCGTCATCGTCCGGTTCCAGTTCGCCAACGACGCGCAGGGCCGGGCGCAGTTCAAGAACCTGCGCGCCCAGCTGAGCGGCAAGATCGCGCAGCTCGGTCCGGCGGCCGGGTTCCTGAACCAGGCCATCAACTCGGGCCGCGCCACCTCGCTGTGGCTCGACCAGAGCGTATACCTGCCCATGACCCCGGTCCAGGCGCGCACGCTGGCCGTGCTGCCCTTCGTTTCGGACGTGTTCGAGAACTTCAAGGTGCAGATCCCGAAACCACAGCGGGCCGTGGCCCTCAGCGCCGCCGCCGCCGCGCCCGGCGAGGCCTGGCACCTCGCCAAGATCGGAGCGCCGCAGGCCTGGGCCGCCGGGTTCAAGGGCCAGGGCGTCAAGATCGGGCACCTGGACAGCGGCGTCGACGCCAGCCACCCGCAGCTGAACGGCAAGGTCGCGGCCTTCGCGGAATTCAACGCGGAAGGCGACCGCGTGCCCAACGCGCAGCCGCACGACACCACCAACCACGGCACGCACACCGCCGGGCTGCTGGTCGGTGACACGGTCGGCGTGGCACCCAGCGCCAAGGTCATCAGCGCGCTCGTCCTGCCGAACAACGAGGGCACCTTCGCGCAGGTGATCGCCGGGATGCAGTACGTGTTGGACCCCGACAACAACGCCGACACCGACGACGGCGCCGACATCGTGAACATGAGCCTGGGCATCCCCGGCACCTTCGACGAGTTCATCGTGCCGGTGCAGAACATGCTCAAGGCGGGCGTGGTGCCGGTGTTCGCCATCGGGAACTTCGGGCCGACCTCGGCCAGCACCGGCAGCCCCGGTAACCTGCCCGACGCGATCGGCGTGGGCGCCGTGGGCCAGGACGGACAGGTGGCCAGCTTCAGCAGCCGCGGGCCCGTCAACTGGAACAGCGCCATCAAGGGTGTGTTCGTGAAGCCCGACATCGCCGCGCCGGGCGTGGAGATCACCAGCGCGTTCCCGAACGGGCAGTACGGCGCCCTGAGCGGCAGCTCGCAGGCCAGTCCCATCGCGGCGGGCGCCGCGGCCCTGCTGCTGTCCGCCAAGCCCGGCACCAGCGTGGACGGCGTCAAGAACGCGCTGTACACCAGTGCCAGTAACGCCGGCAGCAAGAACAACAACACCGGGTACGGCCTGATCAGCGTGCCGGGCGCCCTGGGGAAACTGGGCGTGAATGCCGGCGCCCCGGCCCCCGCTCCCGCCCCGACCCCCGCTCCCGCCCCGACCCCAGCGCCGACCCCGGCGCCGGCCCCCGCGCCAGCCCCCGCACCCGCGCCGGCCCCCGCCCCCGCCCCTGCTCCGGCGCAGCCGACCGGTCCCAGCGGCTACAGCCTGTGCGCCCTGGAGGGCAGCAAGTGCAACTTCAGCGGCCAGAAGGACGCGGCGTTCGGTACGGCCGGGAAGTACCTGACCGGGATCGGCACCGACGGCTTCAACTGCACGGTCGCCGAGTGGGGCCGTGACCCCGCCCCCGGCGTCGCCAAGGGCTGCTTCATCAAGGACCGCCCCGGCACGCCCGCGCCCACCCCGGCACCCACCCCGACCCCCGCGCCCAGCACCGGCAAGAAACCCCGCGTGCTGCTCGTCGACGACGACATGGGCCAGGGGGCCGACGTGACGGCCGCGCTGCGCGACGCCATCAAGGCCAACGCGGTCAGCGGGGGGGCGTTCGTGTGGAACACCCAGAGCCAGGGGCAGGTGCCGCTGAGCGAACTCAAACGCGCCGACATCGTCGTGTGGGCGACCGGCGAGCAGTACCAGAACACCATCACGCCCGCCGATCAGAACGTGCTGCAGCAGTACGTGGCGGGCGGCGGGAACCTCCTGATCACCGGTCAGGACATCGGGTACGACATCGGCACCAGCGCCTTCTACACCGGCACCCTGAAGACCCGCTTCGTGGCCGACAGCAGCGGACAGGCGAAATTCGTGACGCGCGGCGCGTTCGGCAGCACCGCCTTCGCCCTGAACGCCCAGGGCAGCGCCGGGAACCAGTACTACCCCGACGTGATCGCCGATCAGGGGGGCAGCAGCGTGGTCGCCTCCTGGGGCAGTGCCGACGCCACCGCCGGGACCATCACCGCGCAGAGCATCCGCGTCGACCCGAACCGCACCCGCGCCGCGCAGAAGGTGAAGGACCCGCGCGGGCTGGTCGAGCGGCTCGCGGCCGGCGTGATCGGCAGCGTCCTGAACCAGATCCTGGGCGGCAACACCCAGGCGCAGGGACAGAACCGCCCGCGCGTGAGTGCCCAGTCCGCCGGTGAGAATGCCGGGGCGATCGTCGCGAACGACGCCGGGAAGTACCGCACCGTGACCATGGGCTTCGGCCTGGAGGGCCTGACGCCCAACAGCCGCACCATCCTGATGAAGACCTCCTTCGACTGGCTGATGAAGTAATACGGACTCCGATTGAATGGGCTGCAAAGCCCGTTCAATCCGAGCGAAGCGAGTGGGAGCTGGGCGGGTTCCGGACGTGGAGTCGGCAATCCGGTGAAGTTCCGGATTGTCGGCGAAACAAACGGCAGTCCGTATAACTGCATCCCTTCCAGGCCGCCCGCCACGCGCGGGCGGCCTTCTGCTTTGCCTCAAGATTCTCCCCGCCCGGCTTGGGCAAGCTCCCATGCGGCGCGCAGGGCCGGGGGGTACGGTCAGGGTATGACCACCCTGCGCGACATCATGACCACCGACCTGACCACCACCGACCCCCGCGCCACCCTGAAGGAGGTCGCCACGCTGATGCGCGAGCAGGACATCGGCAACGTGCTGATCATGGACGGCGATCAGCTCAGCGGCATCATCACCGACCGGGACATCGTCATCCGCGCCGTGGCGTACGGGCACGACCTGGGCAGCGCCGCGACCGACTACGCCACCGGCAATGTGTTCACGATGGACGCGGAGACCAGCGTGCAGGACGCCGCGAAGGCCATGGCGGACCGCCAGCTGCGCCGCCTGCCCGTCACGGACGGCGCGAAGGTCGTCGGGATCGTGAGCCTCGCGGACCTCGCCACGCGCGCCAGCGGCGGCGCGGACGAACAGGCGCTGCAGGGCATCAGTCAGCCCACCGTCTGAACCGGGGCAGAGGGGGCGGCTGGGGTCTTTCCCTGGCTGCCCCCTCTTGAGCGTTCCTCCATGCTGCGGGCCACGCGTTGACTTCGAGCGCACCCGAAGGACTACGGTGTCCCCATGACCCCCATCAAGAGCCCCCTGGCCCCCCGCGCCGACGCGACCGACCTCCTGAAAGACACCGACCTGACCGGCCAGACCGCCGTCGTGACCGGCGCGGCCTCCGGGCTGGGCGCCGAGACCGTCCGCGCCCTGCTGGGCGCCGGGGCGCGCGTGATCATGCCCGTCCGCGACACCGCGCGCGGCGAGCATGTCGCCCGTGACCTCGCACAGGCCACCGGGAACAGCGACGTGCACGTCCTGCATCTGGATCTCGGGTCGCTCGCGTCGATCCGGCAGGCCGCCGGCGAGATCCTCGCGCTCGCCCCGAGGATCAACATGCTCATCAACAACGCGGGCGTCATGGCCACCCCGCAGGGCCAGACCGCCGACGGCTTCGAGACGCAGTTCGGCACGAACCACCTCGGGCACTTCCAGCTCACGCGGCTGCTGATGCCGGCGCTGCTGGCCGCCGCGCCCGCCCGGGTCGTGTCCCTGAGCAGCAGCGCGCACCGCCTCAGCGACATTCGCTGGGACGACCCGAACTTCCAGACCACCCCCTACGACCCCTGGCAGGCGTACGGGCAGAGCAAGACCGCCAACGCCCTGTTCGCCGCCGAACTGAACCGCCGCTACGCCGAGCAGGGCGTCACCGCGAACGCCGTCCACCCCGGCGGGATCATGACCGGCCTGCAGAAGCACATGCCGGAAGGCGAGGCGCAGCGCCGGGGCTGGATCGACGAGAACGGCGTGCCGAACCCGGCCTTCAAGACGCCCGCGCAGGGCGCGGCCACCAGCATCTGGGCAGCCACCGCGCCCGAACTGGACGGCGTGGGCGGCCTCTTCCTCGAGGACCTCCAGCAGAGCACCCCGCTGGACGAGGCCAGCCCCAGCCCGCTGTTCGGCTACAAACCCCACGCCCTGAACGCGGACAGTGCCCGCCGTCTGTGGGCGCTCAGTGAGCAGATGATCGATCAGACCGGGAAGTAAAGCCGCAACAGCAACGCCCCCGACCAGACCGGCGGGGGCGTTTCGCTGATGGATTTACCCGAGGTCGCGCAGCCTTCGGTACAGCTCCTTCTGCTCGTCGCTCAGGGTGGCGGGCACCGTGACGTTCAGGCGGACGTACAGGTCGCCGCGCGTGCCGTCCTTCTTCGGCCAGCCCTGCCCGCGCAGGCGCATACGCCGCCCACCGCTGCTGCCGGGGGGCACGCTCAGGTTGCCCTTGCCGCTCAGGGTCTGCACGGTCACGTCGCCGCCCAGCGCCGCGACCGGGGCGGGCACGTCCACGCTGGTGGTCAGGTGGTCGCCGTCCAGTTCGAAGCGGGCGTCCTCCAGCACGCGGATGGTCAGCAGCACGTCCCCGCCGCCCGGTCCCTGCCCGGCCAGCCGCAGGCGCGCGCCGTCGCGCGTTCCGGCGGGCACGCGCAGGCTCAGGCGTTTGCCGTCCACGTTGATGACCTCGTCCGAACCGCTGAACGCCTCGGCCAGCGTGACCTGCAGCTCGCCCTCCACGTTCTGCACGAAGCGGCGTCCGCCGCCCAGCCCGCCGCCGCCCAGCAGGTCCTCGAAGTTCACCTGCGCGCCCGCGAAGCCCGCGCCCGGGCCGCCGCGCCGCCCGGTCTGCCCGAACAGTCCCTGGAAGAAGTCGCTGAACTGCCCCGGGTCGAAGCCCGAGAAGTCCCCGCCCTGGAAGCCGCCCGCGCCGGGGCCGCCGTAGCCGGGCGGAACCTGACCGGTGTGCCCGAACTGGTCGAACACCTGCCGTTTCTCGGGGTCGGACAGGACGGCGTACGCCTCGCCGATCTCCTTGAACCGCTCGGCGGCCTTCTCGTCCCCGGCGTTCTTGTCCGGGTGGTACTGCTTGGCGAGCCGGCGGTACGCGCTCTTGATGTCCGCCTCGGACGCCCCGCGGGAGACGCCGAGCACGTCGTAGTAATCCTTGTAGGCCATGTGCGCCTCCTTCAGGCGAATGAGGACGGTGGATTCCGCTCTGTGGGTTCAGGGCGGCGAGGTTCAGGTGGTCACGAGGTCGCGGTACAGCGCCTCGACCTTCGCCCGCGCCCACGGGGTGCGCCGCAGGAACTTCAGGCTGCTCTGCACGCTCGGATCGAACTGGAAGCAGCGGACCGGGACCATGCGGGCCAGTTCGTCCCAGCCGTACGCGTCGTGCAGCCGCTCGACGATCATGGCGAGCGTCACCCCATGCATCGGGTCACCGGAGGCTGAGCGGTTGACGGTTGATGGAGCCGCAGGGGCCTCCGCCGACGCCGCCTTGTCTTCTGGGTCAACCATCACCGCTTCCCCCTCAGTCCTTCCGGCTCACGACGACGCGGGCGGGGCGCACGAGACGGTCGCCCATGCGGAAGCCCAGCTGGTACACCTGCACGATCACGTCGTCCTCGTCGCCCGGCACGACCTGCAGCGCCTCGTGCCACTGCGGGTCGAAGGCCTCGCCTTCCTTGCCGGTCGCTTCCAGGCCCAGGCCGGAGAACACGGTCAGGATCTTGCCCTGCACGGCCTGCATGCCGGGAATCAGTTTGGCGGGCTCGGCGGCGCCCATGGTGACGGCGCGGTCCATGTCGTCGTACACGGGCATCAGCGCCTCGGCGGCCTTGCTTATGCCCTGGCCCTGCGCGGCGGCCACGTCCTCCTGGGTGCGGCGGCGGTAGTTGTCGAAGTCGGCGGCCAGTCGGGCCAGTCGGCCCCTGAGGTCGGCGTTCTCCTTTTCCAGCTCGTCGGCGCGGCCGAGTTTCGCCATCATCTCCTGCACCTGACCGAACATGTTCTCGTCCATGCCGTCCAGGCCGGGGAACTCGGTTTCCAGGTCTTCTTGCATGTTGTCGGTTTCGGGCAGGTCGGCGTCCGTGACGGGCTGACCGCTGTCGGCGTCGAGGGTGGGGGTGTTCTGTGCGGTCTCGGCGTCGGTCACGTCGGGGGTGCGTTGGTCGTCGGTCATCTTGGGGCCTCGCTTTCGGAACATTCCGCTCAGCTTACGGGCTGCCGGGTGCTCGGGGGGTAGGGCGGAATGAAGGGGGGAGAGGAGGCGTGGTGGCCGTCCTCTCCCGGGGTGCGCTGGTGTGTGCGGGGGCGGCGCTTACTCGGCGGGTTTGAAGTCCGCGTCGATCACGTCGTCGTCCTGCTTGTCCTTGCCGAGGTTGACGGTGTCGTCGCCCTGCGCGCCCTGACCCTGCGCGGCGGTCATGAAGGCGCGGAGTTCCTCTTCCAGCTTCTTCTGGGCAGCGTCGATGCGGGTGTCGTCGTCGCTGCGGACGGCTTCCTCGGCCTCGTCGGCGGCGGCTTTCAGCTTGTCCTTGGCGTCCTGGGCAGCGCCCTCGTTCTCCTCGAGCTGCCCGAGGGCCTGCACGCGCAGCGAGTCGAGGTTGTTGCGCTTCTCGACCTTCTCGCGGCGCTGCTTGTCGGCGGCGGCGTTCTGCTCGGCTTCCTGCACCATGCGCTCGACGTCGCTCTTGTCGAGGGTGGTGGTGTTCTCGATGCGGATGCTGGCTTCCTTGCCGCTGGTCTTCTCCTTGGCGGTGACGTGCAGGATGCCGTTGGCGTCGATGTCGAAGGTCACCTCGATCTGCGGCTGACCGGCGCGCATGGGCGGGATGCCTTCGAGCTTGAAGCGGCCCAGGGACTTGTTGTCGGCGGCCATGGGGCGTTCGCCCTGCAGCACGTTGATCTCCACGCCGGGCTGGTTGTTCTCGGCGGTGGTGTAGATCTCGGTCTTCTTGGCGGGCACCGTGGTGTTGCGGGTGATCATGGGGGCGATCATGCCGCCCTTGACCTCCACGCCCAGCGTCAGCGGGGTCACGTCGACCAGCACGATGTCGCCCAGGCTGGAGTCACCCTGGATGATCCCGGCCTGCACGGCGGCGCCCAGCGCGACGGCCTCGTCGGGGTTCACGCTCTCGTTGGGGGTCTTGCCGATCAGTTCCTGCACGATGCGCTTGACGGCGGGAATGCGGGTGCTGCCGCCCACCAGGATGACCTCGTCGATCTTGCTGGCATCCAGTTTCGCGTCGGCCAGGGCCTGCTCGACGGGCTTACGCACGCGGCGCAGCAGGTCGGCCGTGATCTCCTCGAACTTGGCGCGGCTCAGGGTGCGCTCGAGGTGCATGGGGGTGCGGGTCTCCGGGTCGAAGGTGATGAACGGCAGGCTGATCGAGGTTTCGGTCGCGTTGCTCAGTTCGATCTTGGCCTTCTCGGCCGCTTCGATCAGGCGCTGGAGGGCCTGCTTGTCCTTGCGCAGGTCGAAGCTGTTGTCCTTCTGGAATTCGGTGGCGAGCCAGTCGACGATGCGCTGGTCGAAGTCCGCGCCGCCCAGGTGGGTGTCGCCGCTGGTGGATTTCACTTCGAACACGCCGTCGCCCAGTTCGAGAATGGTCACGTCGAAGGTGCCGCCCCCCAGGTCGAAGACCAGGACGGTCTCGTTGCCCTTGCGTTCCAGGCCGTAGGCGAGCGCGGCGGCGGTGGGTTCGTTGATGACGCGCAGCACGTTCAGACCCGCGATCTCACCGGCCTGCTTGGTGGCCTCGCGCTGGGAGTTGTCGAAGTAGGCGGGCACCGTGATGACCACGTCGCGGATCTTCTCGCCCAGCTTGGCGGAGGCGTCGTTCACGAGTTTGCGCAGCACCTCGGCGCTGACCTGCTCGGGGGCGAGGTCCTGGCCGTTCACCTCGATGCGCACGGAGCCGCCGGGGCCTTCCTTGACGGTGAAGGGGCTGCGGCCGGCTTCTTCCTTGACTTCGTCCCAGCGGCGGCCGATGAAGCGCTTGACTTCGAACAGCGTGGCGGCGGGGTTCAGGGCGGCCTGACGGCGGGCGATCTGCCCGACGAGGCGTTCGTCGCCCTTGTACGCGACGACGCTGGGCGTGGTGCGCGCGCCCTCGGCGTTCACGATGACTTCGGGGCGGCCGCCTTCCATGACGGAGATAACAGAGTTGGTGGTACCAAGGTCGATTCCGACTGCTTTGGGCATGGGGACTCCTGTGTTGATGGTGTGAAGTGTGGGGATTTGCCGCCACGCGGGCAGCAGTTCTGATCTGCGAACATCATAGGCCCACAGTTCCGGAGTGTCAATAGAGTTGAGTGTATGACGCTCAAGTTTAAGGGGGGCCTCAAGACCGCAGGCCACCCCCCCTCAGAACCGCCCGTCCACCTCCGCCACCCCCACCTCCAGCTGACCCAGCGCCACCACCGCCGCCACATTCCCCACGATCCGCCCCGCATGCCAGCGCGGCGTTCCCGACACCACCACCGACACCAGCGACCCGTCCGCCCGGCGCAACCGCGTCGCGTACGACGAACTCCCGCCCGCCTGCCGCAGCGCCCGCGCCTCGCGCAGCCGGTCGTGATCCTCCGGGACCGTCCACTCGAACGGCGAACGCCCCACCACCTCCGCCGGCGTCAGCCCCAGCATCCGCGCGTACGCCCGGTTCACGTACACGAACCGCCCGTCCTCGTCCGACACGGTCAGCCCATGCTCGACCGTCTCCATGATCTGCCGCGCGAACCCCAGCTCCGCGGCATACGACGCCCGCAACTCCCGGTGCCCGCGCAGCAACCCCAGCACCCGCGGCGCCAGCCACGCCGTCCCTGCCAGGACCACCAGCACCGGCGGCAACACCGCCCACAACGCCGGGCGCGGCACCAGCCACGCCAGCAGGAACGACTCCAGGACCAGCAACGCGAACAGCGCGCACGCCCACCGCCACTCCAGCAGCCCCGGCCTCATGCCTCAGCGTGAACGGCCGCCCCTGTCAGGACCCTTACGGCGCCCAGCCGCCCGCCGCCCGTCAAGTCCGGCCGTCACTGACAGCCCGGGCCGCCCCGGCCTAGACTCGGACCATGACCGCCCCCGACGCCGCCCCCACGCCCCACATTCACGTTCCGGACGGCTCCTGCTGCAAACCCAAGCGCTTCGCGCACCTGCATCAGCACACGCAGTACTCGCTGCTGGACGGCGCGGCGAAACTCAAGGACCTGCTCAAGTGGGCCAAGGAGGTCACCCCGGAAGGGCAGACCCCGGCGCTGGCCATGACGGACCACGGGAACATGCACGGCGCGGTGCACTTCTACAACTACGCGACCGGGATGGGCGTCAAACCCATCATCGGCTACGAGGCGTACGTGGTGCCGGGCGAGGGCACCCGCCGCGACCGGACGCGCGGGCAGGACGGCGAGAAGGGCATCTTTCACCTGACGCTGCTGGCCCGTGATTTCGAGGGCTACCAGAACCTCTGCCGCCTGAGCAGCCGCGGGTACACGGAAGGCTACTACTACAAGCCCCGCATCGACCACGAACTGCTGCGCGAGCACCACAAGGGCGTCATCGCCTTTTCCGGCTGCCTGGGCAGCGAGGTGCAGCAACTCCTCCTCCAGGGCCGCGAGGACGACGCCAAGGCGCGCCTGATGTGGTACCGCGAACTGTTCGGAGAGAACTACTTCATCGAGATCCAGGACCACGGGCTGCCCGAGCAGAAGAGGAACAACCCCATCCTGAAAGCCTGGGCGAACGAACTCGGCATCGGCATGGTCGCCACGAACGACGGCCACTACGTCAAGAAGAGCGACGCCACCGCCCACGAGACGCTGCTGGCCATCCAGACGAAAGCCACGCTGGCCGACGAGAACCGCTTCAAGTTCCCCTGCGACGAGTTCTACGTGAAGAACCTCGAGGAGATGCAGGCCGCCCTGCCCGTGAGCGAGTGGGGCGAGGAAGTCTTCGACAACACCGCGCTGGTCGCCGACCTGTGCAACGTGGACCTGCCGGTCGGCAAGAAACGCGTGTACCAGATGCCCGCCCTGCCCATCCCCGAGGGCCGCACCATGGCCGAGGAACTGCGCGTGCAGACGTACCGCGGCACCGTGAAACGCTACCCCGCGCACGCCACGGAAGCGCTGCTGCGCGACTACGCCGCACGCAGCCTGAACGCGCTGGGAGCGGACGCGCAGAAGGTACTGGGCCGCGCCGGGAACTGCGACCCGCAGACCTGCGACCTGGAAACGCTGTTCACGCTGCTCGCCTTCTGCGGCAGCGAGTGGGAGGCGCGCGGCAAGGCGGCGGGCGAGAAGTACACCAAGTACCCTGCGCTGGAACTCATGGAGGCCGAGGTGGAATCCGGGCCGCTGCCCGCCTACGCGCACGAGGACTGCCGCCGCGCCGCCCAGAACAGCAGCGACACCAGCATCGAACTGACCCCCGACGCGCAGGAGGAAACCACGCGCGGCCACCACCGGCACGCGCTGGTGATCCTGCGCCGCGCCGAGTACGAACTGTCGGTCATCAACAACATGGGCTTCCCCGACTACTTCCTGATCGTCGCGGACTACATCAACTGGGCCAAGGACCAGGACATCAGCGTCGGCCCCGGCCGTGGCTCGGGCGCAGGCTCGCTCGTGGCTTATGCGATGCGCATCACCAACCTCGACCCCCTGGAATTCGAGTTGCTGTTCGAACGCTTCCTGAACCCCGACCGTATCTCCATGCCGGACTTCGACATCGACTTCAACGACGCCCGCCGCATCGAGGTCATCCAGTACGTGCAGGACAAGTACGGCGAGGACAAGGTCGCGCAGATCGCCACCTTCGGAACCATGGCGTCCAAGGCCTGCCTGAAGGACGTGGCGCGCGTCATGGGCCTCGAGTACGCCAAGGTCGACAAGGTGTCGAAACTCATTCCCATCAAGTTCGGCAAGAGCTACAGCCTCGAACAGGCCCGCGAGAGCGTCCCGGACATCCAGCAACTGCTCGCCGAGGACCAGCAGCTGCTCGAAGCGTACGAGTTCGCGCAGAAACTCGAGGGCCTCACCCGCCACGCCAGCGTCCACGCCGCCGGGGTCGTCATCGGCAAGACGCAACTGACCGACCTCGTGCCCGTCATGCGCGACACGAGCGGTGCGGGCATGGTCTGCCAGTACGACATGAAAGCCGTCGAGGACATCGGCCTGATCAAGATGGACTTCCTGGGCCTGCGCACCCTGAGCTTCCTCGACGAGGCCAAGCGGATCATGCGCGAATCCAAGGGCGTCGAGATTGACTTCGACACCATCCCCTTCGACGACAGAATCACCTACGACCTGATGAGCCGCGGCGACACCAAGGGCGTCTTCCAGCTCGAAGGGGCCGGCATCGCCGACGCCAGTCGGCGCCTCAAACCCCGCCGCCTCGCGGACATCATCGCGCTGTCCGCCCTGTACCGCCCCGGCCCGATGGAGAACATCCCCACCTACGTCCGCCGCCACCACGGCCTGGAAGAGGTGGACTACGTCCGCGACGGCTTCCCGAACAGCGCCAAATACCTGGAGAAGATCCTGGCCGAAACGTACGGCATTCCCGTCTACCAGGAACAGATCATGCAGATCGCCAGCGAGGTCGCCGGCTTCTCCCTCGGCGGCGCCGACCTGCTGCGCCGCGCGATGGGCAAGAAAGACGCCGAGGAGATGAAACGCCAGCGGCAGATCTTCGTCGAGGGCGCCGAGGGCAACGGCGTACCGAAAGACGAGGGCAACCGCCTGTTCGACCTGCTGGACGCCTTCGCCAACTACGGCTTCAACAAATCCCACTCGGCCGCGTACGGCGTGATCACGTACCAGACCGCGTGGCTCAAGGCCAACTACCCCGTCGAGTTCATGGCCGCCCTGCTGACCGTCGAACGCAAGGACAGCGACAAGGTCGCCGAGTACATCAGCGACGCCCGCAAGATGGACGTGCGCGTCCTCCCGCCCGACATCAACCGCTCGGCCGCCGACTTCGCCGTGCAGGGCGAAGAAATCCTGTTCGGCCTGTACGCCATCAAGGGCCTGGGCGAGGGCGCCGTCCTGAAAATCCTGGAGGAACGCGAACGCGCCGGGCGCTACAAGAGCCTCGCGGACTTCTGCTCCCGCCTGGGCAACAAGGTCTGCAACCGCAAGGCCCTCGAAAGCCTGATCAAGAGCGGCGCCTTCGACCAGTTCGGTGAACGCAACCAGCTCATGCACAGCCTCGAAGACGCCCTCGAAGACGCCGCCGGCACCGCCGACATCAACGCCAAAGCCCAGACCGGCATGAGCATGATGTTCGGCCTGGAAGAAGTCAAAAAGGAACGCCCGCTGCGCGTCGGCATCCCCCCCTACACCGACCTGGAACGCCTCAGCATCGAGAAGGAAGCCCTGGGCCTGTACATCAGCGGCCACCCCCTCGAACAGCACGAAGGCCTGCGCGAGGCCGCCAGCTGCCGCATCAGCGACCTCGACAGCTGGTTCCAGACGCAGAACGTCGCCCCCGGCAAACGCATCAAGGCCGTCCTGGCCGGCATGATCGAGAGCGTCGTCAAGAAACCCACCAAGAGTGGCGGCATGATGGCCCGCTTCATCCTCGCCGACGAGAGCGGCCAGACCGAACTCGTCGCCTTCAGCCGCGCCTACGACCGCATCCAGGACAAACTCATCAACGACACCCCCGCCCTCGTCATCGTCGAACTCGAATCGGAAGACGGCGGCCTGCGCGCCATCGCCGAGGAGATCGTCAGCATCGACCAGCTCGCCGAGGTGCCCAAGGTCATGTACGTCACCATCGACCTCGAAACCGCCAGCCCCGACGCCATCGGCGAATTCCAGAGCGTCCTCGACGAACACGCCGGCAGCATGCCCACCTACCTCCGCCTGGAAACCCCCGAACAGTTCGTGGTCTACCAACTCGACCACGGCATGGGCAGCCCTGAAGCCATCCGCGTCCTCAACCACACCTTCCCCTGGGCCGACGCCTACCTCGCCTACGACCAGCAGACCATCCTCGGCCGCTTCGCGCCCAAGCCGCCCGCCTGGATGAACAAACAGAACGGCGGCATGCGGGCATAGTCGCGGGCGACCCCTCCGCTGCGCGGAGAACCCCTCAGTCAGCTTCGCTGACAGCTCCCCTCAAGGGGAGCCTTTTTTATTGCTGGAGTGCCGACTCGATCAGGGCGGCCACACCCGGCAGGTTCCGCATGACTTCCGTGTTCTGCACGCGCAGCACCCGAATCCCCGCCCCAGCCAGCAGCCGTGACCGCTCGGCATCGTACGCCTGGGCCTCCGCCCCGTCATGACTGCGGCCATCCACCTCCACGCACAACCGCGCGGACGGCGCGTAGAAATCCAGAATGAACCCCAGCAGCGGCACCTGCCGACGAAACTTCACGGGATGCGTCCGCAGCAACTCGAACCACAACCGCCGCTCCGCAGGCGTCATGACCCGTCGCAACTCACGCGCACGGGGCACAAGTGTTCTGGTGTACGTGTCCCGCATGGTGCAAGGCTAACCCCTCCGCCCCCTCCGGGGGCACCTCCCCTCAAGGGGAGGCAGAAAAAAGGCTCCCCTTGAGGGGAGCTGTCAGCGAAGCTGACTGAGGGGTCGCCTTCCGCTCAGGCGTACTGGGCGCGCATCATCATGATCTTGAGTTCGTGGGGGCTGGTGGCGCTGGCCATGGCGTCTTCTTCGGTCATGAGGCCGCTGGCGACGAGGCTGGCGAGGTGCTGGTCGAAGGTGTGCATGCCGCGTGAGCCGCCTTCCTGGAGGGCCTGTTTGATTTCTTCGGTGCGTTCGGGGTCCTTGATGCATTCGCGGACGGTGGGGGTGCCGAGCAGGATTTCGAGGCCCAGCACCCGGCCGCCGGTGGCTTTGGGCAGCAGGCGCTGGCTGACGATGCCGACGATGCTTTCGCTGAGGCCCTGGCGGATCTGGTCGCGTTCGTGGGGGGCGAAGAAGTCGATGATGCGGTTGACGGTGCGGATGGCGTCCTGGGTGTGCAGGGTGCTGAAGACGAGGTGGCCGGTCTGCGCGGCGCTCAGGGCGGCCTCGACGGTTTCCTTGTCGCGCATCTCGCCGATGAGGATGACGTCGGGGTCCTGGCGCATGCTGGCGCGCAGGCCGTTGGCGAAGCTCATGGTGTCCATGCCGAGTTCGCGCTGGCTGATCATGGCCATCTGGTCTTTGTGCAGCACTTCGATGGGGTCTTCGAGGGTGACGATGTTGACGGGCTGGGTGGCGTTGATGTGGTTGAGGAGGCTGGCGAGGGTGGTGGTCTTGCCGCTGCCGGTGGGGCCGGTGACGAGGACGAGGCCGCGTTCGTGCTGGGCGAGCGCTTCGAAGGTGTCGATGGGCAGCCCGAGTTGCGCGAAGGTGGGGATGGGTTTGTCCTCGATGACGCGCATGATCAGGCCGATGGTGCCGCGTTGCCAGTAGGCGTTGACGCGGAAACGGGCGAGGTTGGGGATGCCGTACGCGAAGTCGGCCTCGCGTTTCTCGGTGAAGGCTTCCCACATGGCGGGGCTCATCATTTCGCGGGTGAACGCTTCGACGTGTTCGGGGGCGAGTCGGGTGTCGCCGTAGCGTCTGATCACGCCGTTGACGCGGCCGGCGGGGGCGCTGCCGGTGCGCAGGTGGATGTCGCTGGCTCCTTCCTTGACGATGGCGGTCAGTACGCTGTTCAGGACACTCATGTTGCACTCAGGGTAGGAGGACGGGTCTTACAGTTTTAATGCAGCGGGGTTTGGCGGGCCGGGGGGGCTGGTGGGGGGATGGACGGGCGGGCAGCGGCCGGCGGTGCGCTGGTCTCTGCCCGCCTTCGTTCGTGGTGACGTGGCGGGGATTACTCGCCGCGCAGTTTGCGGCTTTCGAGGTCGGCGTGCTGCGTGAGGTAGCGCAGCCAGGCCTTGGGGGTCATGGGGCCCAGGCTGTTGTGCTGGATGGTCAGGGTGTCGTCGGGGGGGTTGTGGCCGAGGCGGCGGGTCAGGTCGACGGTGGCGGCGCGGGTGGTGGTGATCAGCGCCTGCAGGTCCCTGAGGGTGGTGTCCTGGGGGGGGCGGTAGGGGTGGTACGTGTCGGTCTGGTCGGCGGGCTTGCCGAGGGCGGCGTTCAGGCGCTGCTGGCCCCAGCGTTCGATGCCGATGATGTGCGCGAGGAGTTCACGGTTGGCGTGCGTGTCGGCGGCGCGCGCGGCGCGGCCGGTGAGGAAGGTGCCGGCCCGTTCGAGGCTCTGCCCGAGGTCGCTGTAGCTGCTGCGCCCGGCGGGGCGTTCCAGCACGCGGTTGACGACCATGCCGGTGACTTCTTTCTTGCGGGTGCGGGCCACGTAGGCGGCCCCGGCGGCCACGCCGACCGTGGCGACCGTGACGAGGGCGGGCACGTAGGTGGGGGTGGTTTTCTTACTCATGCCGCATGGTACGCGCTTCAGGGCCGGTTCGTTCCGCCCGGCAGGTGCGCCGGGGGCGTGAGGACCCGGTCGGGCGTGCCGATCAGGGTGACGTGCGAGTCGGCGGGGCAGGGCAGGGTGGGCCGCAGCATCAGCGGGTGCGCCAGTGTGAATTCCGGCAGGCCGAGGTGCAGGCCGCGTGCGCCCCACCCGAAGCCCTTCCCGAGCCGCGCGCCGTGGTGGTCGGCGGCGACGCAGGCGAGCACGGCGGCCTGCGCGCCGGTCGGGGTGGGGGTCGCCTCGCCGTGCGCGCTCAGGGCGCTGAGTTTCGCGCCGGCCGGGTCGGTCACGCGCCAGTACCAGCCTTCCTTCTTCTGGTGCGGCACGAAGAGTGTCTTCCCGGCCTTCAGCGCCTGTTGCCGCAGGGGCAGCAGCGCCCGTTCCGGCCCGACGATCAGGGTGTGCAGGGCCGCCACGTCCGGGTGCCCGAGCAGTTGCGCGGCGGCCTTCTTTGCGTGCGTGAAGTTCGGGCAGTGCCCGTGCGGTGGCAGCGGGTACGCGCAGGCGCGGCGGGCCAGCAGGTCGTCCCACACCTGTTCGCGCAGGGCCCCGGCGGTGGTCATGGCTGCACGCTAGCAGAGGCGGAGAGCGGAGAGCAGATGGCAGATGGCGGATGGCACCCGCGCCGATAGGTCATCTGGCGGCGGTGCCCGCGCGGCGGGGCGGGTACACTCGGGCGCATGACAGGGCATGTGGGCGGCGTGGAACGGGTGCGGGTGGCGGCGGCGGCGTACCCGGTGGACTTCCTGGCGGACTGGGCGGCCTTCGAGGCCAAGCTGACGCGCTGGGTGGCGGACGCGGCGGGCCAGGGGGCGAGGCTGCTGGTGTTCCCGGAGTACGCGCCGCTGGAACTCGTCAGCCTGCTGCCCACGGACCTGCACCACGACGTGATCGGGATGCGCCCGGCATTGCAGGCCTTCGTGCCGGACTTCGTGGCGCTGCACGCGCGGCTGGCCCGCGAGTACGGCCTGGGCATCGTGGCCGGCAGTTACCCGGTCGCGCACGCGGGGGCGTTCGTGAACCGGGCGTTCGTGTTCGGGCCGGACGGCTCGCAGGGCCATCAGGACAAGCTGCTGATGACCCGCTTCGAGGCCGAGGAGTGGCACGTCGCGCCGGGCGAGGGCGTGCGGGTGTTCGACCTGCCGCTGCCGGGCGGCACGCTGCGTTTCGGCGTGGCGATCTGCTACGACAGCGAGTTCCCGGCCCTGGCGCGCGCGCAGGCCGAGGCGGGCGCGGAACTGCTGGTCGTGCCGTCCTTCACGGGCAGCCGGGCCGGGTTCACGCGCGTGCGGGTGGGCAGCATGGCCCGCGCGCTGGAAAACCAGTGCTATGCGCTGCACGCCCCGCTGATCGCGGACGCTCCCTGGACGTACGCCGTCGAGGACGCGCACGGCGCGGCGGGCGTGTACGCCCCGTCCGACAACGGACTGCCCGAGGACGGCGTGGTGGCCCAGCTCGGCTGGAACGAGCCGGGCTGGCTGGTCACGGACCTGGACCTGACCCTGACCCGCCGCGTGCGCGTGGACGGGCACGTCCTGAACTGGCGGGACCGGCACGTCGGCGTGAGTCGCGCCGTGCCGGCCGGGATCGTGACGCTGGGCGAAGCGCTGGAACCCGCGTGACTGCCCTGGTCCGCCGCCTCACGCCCGCCGACGCGCCCGCGTACCGGGCCGCGCGACTGGCCGCCTTGCAGGCCGACCCGGCCGCCTTCCTGACGAACGCCGCCGAGTTCGCCGCGCTGGGCGACGAGGCGCTGGCCGCCCGCCTCGCGCCGGACGCGCCGGGCGTCACGCTGGGCGCCTTCCTGGACACTGACCTCGTGGGCCTGCTGACCCTGGTGCGTGAGGCGGCCCCGCCCCTGGCGCACCGCGTGAACGTGTACGGCGTGTCCGTCGCCCTGACCGCGCGTGGGCAGGGCGTCGGCGCGGCGCTGGTCGCGGCGGGGGTGGAGCTGGCCCGCTCGTGGGCGGGCGTGACCTCACTGCACCTCGCGGTCATGGATTCGCAGCCCGCCGCACTCCGTCTGTACGAACGCGCCGGGTTCCGGGTGTGGGGCACCCAGCCGGACGCCGTGCGCCGTGACGGGCGCGTGTACGCCGAGCACTGGCTGAGCCTCGACCTGACCGCGCCCTGATACGGACTCCGATTGAATGGCTTGCAAAGCCGCTGGGTCCGAGCGGACTCGCAGAGCTTCGAAGAGCAAGTGGGAGCGAAACGGGTTCCGGACGTGGAGTTGACAGATCGGTGGTGTTCCGATCTGTTAACGAAACAGACGGAATCCGTATGAGCTTTTCACCAGCGGCCAGTACGCCACTCGGCGCAGGCGGCCCGCATGCCCCGGCGGTAGGCTGCCCGGCATGACCCTTCCCGATCCGGTGTCCCTGGTGCTTCCGTCCGTGCAGCGCGGGTTCGTGCGTCCGCCGCGCCTGGGGCCGGGGTCGCGGGTGGCGGCGCTGAGCCTGTCGAGCGGGTTCGTCACGGAGGTCATGAACCGCTACCGCGCCGGGGTGCGGCAGGTCGCGCAGGAGTTCGGGTGGGAGGTCGTGGCCGCCCCGAACGCCCTGCGCGGCCCGGACTTCCTGGCGGCGAACCCGCAGGCCCGCGCGGACGACCTGCACTGGGCGCTGGAGTCGCCGGACATAGACGGCATGGTGAGCATCATCGGCGGGGACGACAGCGTGCGCCTGCTGCCGCACCTGCGCCCGGACCTGATCCGCGCGCACCCGAAGGCGCTGCTGGGCTTCAGTGACTCCACCGTGACCCTCACGCAGTTCCTGCGGGCGGGCGTCATGGCGTACCACGGCCCGGCCCTCCTGACCGATCTGGCCGAGAACGGCGGGCTGCACCCCTTCACGGTGCGGGGGCTGCGGCGCGCGCTGGTGGACCCGCCCGCGCCCTTCGAGCTGGAGGCCGCGCCGGACTGGACGCAGGGCGGCCCCGACTGGGCCGACGAGGCCGCGCAGGAAGTTCCGCGCACCTTCCGCACCGGCGACGGCTGGGTGTGGTTGCAGGGTGACGCGCCCGCGCAGGGGCACCTGCTGGGCGGCTGCCTGGACGTGCTGGACATGCTGAACGGCACGCCCGGCTGGCCGGAACCGGCCCTGTGGCGCGGCGCGGTCCTGGCGCTGGAAACCAGCAACGACGTGCCGCCCCCGCATCAGGTGGGGTACTGGCTGCGCAACTACGCCGCGCAGGGCATCCTGGCGGGCGCCGCCGGGCTGATCCTGGCCCGCCCCCGCACCTACACGCCCGCGATGGTCGACGACCTGCACGGCTGGGTGCGCCGCGTCCTGGCCGAGGCAGGCCGCGCGGAGATGCCGGTCGTGGCGAACGTGGATTTCGGGCACACCAGCCCGCAACTCACGCTGCCGCTGGGCGCGCCCGCCCGTCTGGATCCCCGCGCGGGCCGCGTGACCGTCTGGCCCTGACGGGAGGCGCCCGCCGGGTGTGGACTTCCGGGTTTCACACGTTCCCCGGGCGGGGGCCGCGCTATCATCGGCAGCGTGCGGCTCCTGCTGCTGTCTGACATTCACGCGAACCACACCGCCCTGCAGGCGGTTCTGAACGACGCCGCCAACCGCCGGTACGATCAGGTCATTCACCTTGGCGACGCGCTGGGCTACGGCCCGCACCCCCGTGAGGTCCTGGACGCCCTGCGCGAACTGGACGCCGTGTGCGTCCTGGGCAACCACGACGACATGCTGCTGCAGTACGCCGACGGCCGCCGCGAGACGAAAGACTCGATCGTGTCCATGGCCCTCATGTGGCAGCTCTCGCGTCTCTCCGAGCGGGACGTGGCCTGGGTGCGCCTGTGGCGTGACGGGATCGACGACCCGCATGTCGGCGCACGCTACCGGCACGGCACGCCGGTCAGTCTGGACGAGTACACCGATTCCGTCCCGGCGGCCCGCGAGGCCTTCGCGCAGTGGCAGGGCCGCCTGGGCTTCGTGGGGCACACGCACGTCCCGGCGGTGTACGCCACCCTGAACTCGCCGGTGGGGGACTGGATCAAGGCGCAGCACTTCACGGACGGCGGGAGTTACATGGTGCCGCCCAGCACCCGCGTGATCCTGAACCCCGGCAGTGTCGGGCAGCCACGCGACGGGAACCCCCAGGCGAGCTACGCGGTGTTCGACACGGCCCGCGCCCACTTCGAGGTGTTCCGCGTGGCGTACGACATCGAACGCGCCCAGGAGGCGGCGCTGGAGGCCGGGCTGCCGCAGGTGCTCGCCGCGCGCCTCGCCATCGGCAAGTGACGCCCCCTCCCTCCCCCGAAACCGGCGCCCGGCCCGTTCCGCAGGCAGCGGCCGCCGACCTGCACGGCCCGCTGCTCGAACAGACCGGCGCGTTCGGCGGGAACGCCCTGCTGCTGACCGGCCCGGCCCGCGTGGGCAAGCTGGCCGTGGCCTGGGCGGTCGCCGCGCAGCACAACTGCAGCGGCGCAAGAGGCATGTACGGCGAGGCGTGCGGCGCGTGCCCTTCCTGCCGCGCCCTGGCCGCCGCCTCGCACCCGGACGTGCTGCTGGTCGAGCCGCGCGCCACCACCACCACCGGCAAGGCCGCGCGGCGCAAACTGATTCCCATCGGCGCGGTCCTCTCGGCGCGCGACAAGTCCCGCGAGTACGAGACGCACGTGTTCGAATTCCTGGAGGTGCGGCCCACCTTCCGGCGGCGCGTGGTGATCGTGAGCGGCGCCGAGTACCTGGGCCCGGAAGCCGCGAACGCCCTGCTGAAACTGGTCGAGGAACCCCCGCACCGGGCGCTGTTCGTGTTCCTGGCCGAGGACCTGCGCTCGGTCCTGCCGACCATCGTGAGCCGCAGCGCCCGCCTGAGCGTCACGCCCGCCACCGACCGCGCCGTGGAACACGCCCTGGACCGCGCCGGTCACACCCCGGACCCGGAACTGGTCGCCTTCGCCGCCGGGCGCGCCGGGGTGCTCGACGACCCGCAGAAGGTCAGCGCCGCGCTGGGCGACGCCCGCGACCTCACGGACGCCCTGGAAGTCGGCCTGCTGGCCGCCCTGCAGGCCGCCGAGGGCCTGGAGAAACGCTTCGATCCCGGCTGGCACCCGGAAGCGCTGCGCTTCGTGTGGCGCACCCTGCCGCCCCACCAGCGTGCCCGCGCCGACAGCGCCCTGAACGCCCTGCAGGAGGCACTCGAGGCGTACGCCAGCCCCAGCCTCAGCTTCCAGGTGTTCGCGCTGGCGCTGCGCGACGCCCTCGGGCACGCCTGACGGCCGCCCCGGCCGGAGGGTAGACTTCAGGGCATGACTGCCCCCTTCACGCACGGCCCGCTGCGCGTCTGGTCGCTGCCCACCGGTCCCATCCAGGAGAACGCCGTGCTGATCGCCGGCGAGCAGGGGCAGGGTTTCCTGATCGACCCGGGCGACGACGCAGAACGCATCGCCGCGCTGATCGCCGCGAGTGGCGTGACCGTCACCGGCATCCTGCTCACGCACGCGCACTTCGACCACATCGGCGCGGTGCAGCCCCTGCGCGGGCAGCTGGGCGTGCCCGTGTGGCTGCACCCGGCCGACCGGGACCTGTACGCCCTGGGCGCGCAGAGTGCCGCCCGCTGGAACCTGCCGTTCACGCAGCCTGCCGCGCCCGACCACGCCATCACGGACGGGCAGACCTTCACGGCGGGCGACCTGGCCCTCACGGCGCACCACCTGCCGGGGCACGCGCCGGGGCACGTGGTGTTCCGCGCGCCGGGCGTCGTCATCGCCGGGGACACCCTGTTCCAGGGCGGCATCGGCCGCACCGACCTGCCGGGCGGCAACCACCCGCAACTGCTTGCAGGGATCCGCACGCAGCTGCTGAGCCTGCCGGACGACACGGCCGTGTACCCCGGCCACGGGCCGCGCACCACCGTCGGACACGAGCGGCGCAGCAACCCCTTCCTGTAATGCCCGGCCTGCACGCGCACCCCGCCCCGCCGGCCCCGGAGGTCCGCTGATGCCCGGCACCGGCGGCGGTCCCGGCGCGTCCGCCACGCCGGGCCTGACGGACGTGAGTTACAGCACGAACACCGCCAACGCCCTGATTCACCTGTACCGCGCCGAGGTCGGCAAGATGACCGCCTACCGGCAGCGGCTGGACATGACCACCAACTGGTCGGTCGTCACGACCGCCGGCCTGGCGTCCTTCGCGCTGGGGGACGCCACGAACAGCCACGCCACGTTCCTGTTCGCCATGTTCATGAACTACTTCTTCCTGCGCCTGGAGGCGCGGCGGTTCCGGACCTTCGAGATCGCGCACCACCGCGTGCGGATCATGGAACGCTTCTTCTACCCGGCCATGCTGGGTGACCGCGTGGACCCCGGCTGGCACCAGCTGTTGCTGGCCGAACTGGGCAAACCGCGCAGTCCCATGACCCGCGCCGACGCGCTCGGGTGGCGGCTGAACCGCAACTACCTGTGGATCTACACGGCGGTGCTCGTGGCGTGGCTGGCGAAACTGGACCTCGATCAGCCCAAGGGCTGGGTGATGGAACTGCCCGAAGCGTTCGCACTGGCCGACATCGGCAACTTCCCCGGCTGGCTGGTGTTCACGCTGGTGGGCGTGTTCTACGGCTACCTGATCTGGCTGGCTGCCCGCGCCGCCCGCACCTACCCGCTGGAGGAAGGCTGACGGCGCACCTGATCCTCACGCCACAACTGCACGCCCAGCAGCAGCAGCGCCTGCACGGGCAGGCTGCGGGTGTACAGGCGGGGCCGGCCGGCCAGCACGCAGGTCCCCAGCAGCAGCAGCTGCGTGGAGAGCCCCAGGTTGGCTGTCACGACGTTCGCGGCGCGGGGCGTGTACGCGATCCGGTCGGCGGGCGTGGGGGCGCCGCCGGTCAGGCGGTCCAGGCGGCGCGTGAACACCGCCTGCAGCGCCCGCTCCTGCGGCGTGAAGTAGGCCGCGTACACGTCCTTCAGCGCCGCGAGGACCCGCGGATTGTCCCCGGCCTGCGCGGGTGGGTCGCGGAACACCTCGCCGCGCGCCGCGCGAAAATCGCGTTCCCACAGGTAATCCACGGTCATGATCAGGCTCTGTAGCAGCGTGGCCGGCACGCCTGCCGCGCCGCTGATCGCCACGTTCAGGGCCAGGTCCACCACCAGGTCCATCTCGGTGTCCAGGTAGCGGCCGGTCTCGGTGGTGCGGCCGGTCGCGCGGGCCAGTTGACCGTCCAGGCCGTCCAGCACGGTCTTGACCTGCAGCAGCAGCGCGGGGCGCAGCCGCTCGCCCCGGCTGATCAGCAGCGCGGCGTACAGCCCCAGCGCCGTGTGCAGCAGCACCACGTGCGTCGGGTCCACGTTCAGGCGGGCCAGCGGGTCCACCAGCAGTTGCGCGGCGGGGCGGAACAGGGTTTCACCCGCCCACTCGCGCGCCGGGCGTTGTTTCCTCGTCCGGGCGAGGTCCGAGCCTACCGGCGGCCCCCGTACTTCGGTGCGCCCTTGCGGACCCCGGCGTACCGGTTGCGTTCCTTGCGGCGCTGCGCGCTGCTCACGGCGGTCTTCCCGGTCGTGGCGGGGCCCGCCACGCGGCGCGGCACGAAGGCGTCCGCCGACAGGAACCGTGCGACCGGGATGTACAGCAGCAGCACGAACAGCAGGCTACCCCACCAGGTGTTCAGGTACGGGCGCAGGGGCGTCAGTTGCAGCAGGCTGCTCAGCAGGGTCGCGACCAGCGCGAACAGCATCACCCGCGCGAGCAGCTTCAGCAGTTTCGGAACCGTGAAGCCCGGGCTGGGGTCCGGGCGGGTCAGCCACTGCCAGGGGTTCACGGGTCGCGCTCCGCGGCCGCGGCGGCGGCCACCTCGGCGGCGCTGGCCGGCAGTTCCGGCGCGGCCGGGCGGGACGTGGCGGGCGCGTCGAGCTGCGCCGTGAAGCCCTTCAGTTCCGGGAACTCGGTCTGCGTGCCGTCCACGGTGATCACCGTGAAGGGCTTGTGCAGGCGCGCGGCGAGCCTGTTCACGGCGGCCGCCGCGCTGCCGTCACGGGCGGGAACGACGAACACGAAGCCCCGCACGGCCGCCTTGCCGCTCAGCAGGGACAGCGCCCCGAACAGTTCCAGGTCGCCCGGCGCGGCCCGGTCGGGCTGCTCGATCCGCTCGGCACGTTTCAGGACGTCCGGGACCGGCAGTTCATGGCTGAACACCGGGTACAGCTCCTGGGCGTCCAGCGCGTCACGCAGCGGGCCGACCAGGGCGTCCTCGCCCAGCAGGGCGCGCGGGCCGATCACGGCGACGGTGCGGCGGGACGCGCGGCTCAGGGGCGGCATCTCGGCGCGCGGGTCCAGGCCCAGCGGCCGGACCTTCTCGATGGCCAGCCGGACCCGGCCGGCACTCTGGGACACGCGCATGCCGACCTCGGCCGCCGCGCCTTCCATCAGGTCCGGGCGGTCCGGGACGCCCAGCAGCGTGGGCAGCCCGCTGATGCGCCGCGACAGCAGTTCGGGCAGCGCCTCGCTCCAGGCGTCACCGCTCACGGCGGCCCACTGGGGCAGCAGGACCAGGTCCACGCGGCCCAGCGACAGGATGCGGCCCAGCGCCAGTTGCACCGGGGCCGGCTCTCCCGGCAGGCTCTCGCGGCCCAGGGCCAGGGCCTCGGCGTCACTCAGGGCAGGCGCGACGACCTCGGCCCCCAGTTCTTTCAGGTACGCCGACCAGTACGTGGGGAGCCTCGCGGCGCGGGATTCAAGCAGACCAACCCTCATTCTGCACAGTGTACGCGCGCCGGGGCGGGGGGGTGGCCGGGTGGCTCACGTTCCAGGCCGGACCGCGGGGTCAGCCGCTGCCTTCCCCGGCGTCCACCCGGCCGGACTGCTTGGCGACGGTGGCCTGCTCGGCCATTTCGACCTCATGGTCCTCGATGTGCCGCTGCTCGGTGTTGTGCTCGAAGAGGTCCTGCCGGGCGCGCAGTTTCGCCTGCGGCTGCCCCAGGTCGCCGCCGCTGCCGCGGTGGACCCGCTGGAAGAACACCAGCGCCCCCCCGGCGAGTGCCAGTGCGCCCGCGAAGTACAGCGTGTCCAGCGGCTTCTCCCAGCGCACGAAATGCTCCAGGAAGGTCACGCCCAGGATCACGATGATCACCGACACGACCTTCTGCTCCAGGTCCGCGAGGCTCTCGACGCCCAGCGCCGAGGTCAGGTTCAGCGGCGTGATGAACAGCGAGTACAGCCCCACCCCGATCAGGTAGAACACCACCGCCTTGAGCATGGTGCTCACGATCTCCAGGAATTCCACCGCCAGCCGTCCCTGCTGACTGGCGATGCCCTGCGTGAACGTGTCGTTCCACGAGTCCCAGATGGTGTGCAGCGCCAGCAGCGTGCCCTGCAGGAACAGGCTGAACGACACGAGCAGCACCGCCACGACGGCAATCAGCACCACGAAGCGCGTGCGGCCGATCACCTCGCTGAACCACTCCCGCTTGGACGGTTCGGGGGTCGGGGAGCGCGGGGCAGAGGAGGGGCGGGTCACGCCTCTCATGATGGCGGGCCGCCGGGCCGTCCGGAGGGGCCGGGCCTTCACGCTTGCCTGAACGTCCGCTGCGCTGCCAGACTGCCTGGCGTGACCGACACTCCGGACCGCCCCACCCTGCCCGACGCCCTGAAACGCGTGCTGCCCGCCGCCCGCTGGGAACGCGTGGCGGGCGGTCAGAGCGGCGCGCAGGTCTGGCGCTCCACCCGCTACGTGCTGAAGGTGCAGCCCCGCACCCCGCACTCGCCCAGCACGCTGCAACAGGAACGCGAGCGGCTGCGCTGGCTGGCCGGGCGCCTCCCCGCCCCGCAGGTCGTGGCCTTCGAGACCGAGGGCGACCGGGACCTCCTGGCCATGACCCGCCTGAGCGGCATTCCCATGAGCCACCCCGACGCCCGGCTGCACCCGGAACGGGTCGTGAACCTGCTGGCCCGCGCGCTGCGCGAACTGCACGCCCTGCCCATCCGGGACTGCCCGTTCCGGCAGACGCTGCACGTCACCCTGCCCCTGGCCCGCGAGCGAGTGCAGGCCGGACTGATCGACGGCCGGGACTTCGACGACGACCACGCCGGACGCAGCGCCGTGAGCGTCTTCAACGAACTGGCCCGCACCCGCCCGGCCCAGGACGACCTCGTGGTCGCGCACGGGGACGCGACGCTGGACAACATCATCCTGAACGGCGAGTACGTGGAAGGCCTGATCGACGTGGGCCGCCTCGGCATCGCCGACCGGCACGCCGACTTGGCACTGGCGCACCGCAGCGTCCGCAGCGAACTGGGCGAACGCTACGCCACCCAGTTCCTGGACCTGTACGGCCGCGCCCTCGTGGACGACACGAAACTCGCGTACTACCGTCTGCACGACGAACTCTTCTGAACCTGGAAGTGGGCAGTGGTGAGTGGTGAGTGGGGTGGGGGTTCCACCGTCCACTCACCACTGCCCACTCCCTGCCCTTACGCCTTGACCCAGTTGCGGAGGTAGTCGGCCACGAGTTCGCTGACGTTCACGCCGTCGCGGGTGGCCTTCTCGATCTGGGCGGCCTTCTCCTCGCGGGTGATGGGGAGCCAGAGGGCCACGTACTCCTGGCCGCCTTCCTGCTTGAATTCCCCGCCCAGTTCATCGCGCTGCACGAATCCGGTCTTCTCCATGTCTTCCTCCCCGGCCTGCATCAGCCAGTGGGTCACGCGGGCTTTCAGGAAACGCCACTCCCGGCCGACCTTGCGGCCCGGGATCTCACCGCCCCGCACCAGGGTGTAGGCGGTGGTTTCGCTCACCTTCAGGTAGGCGGCCAGTTCCTCCAGGGTCAGGACCTCGTCCGTGGGGGTCGTCGCTTCGTTCATTCCGGCACCTCCTCTCAGGTGAGGTTATCTTGCGCTATCTGATGCTTAATGTCAATAGATGGCACAAGATGGCGCCAGTTGATGTTGAATACGCTTCGTCGGCTGCCTCCCGGTCTGCCCGGCCCGCCCGTGCTCTACTCGGGCTCATGCGCACCCTCGGCCGACTCGTCTCCCGGCACCCCTGGGCGGTGCTGCTCGCGTGGCTGCTCGCCGCCGCCCTGAGCTTCCCCTTCGCCGCGCGCGCCCCCGCCGCCCTGACCGCCGACCCCGCCGGCGGCCTGACGGACTCCGAGGCCACCCGCGTCACGGAGGTGCTGCGCGACCGCTTCGGGGAACGCGACACGAACACCGTCGTCCTCGTCACCCGCAGCCAGCCGCCGCTGGGCACCCGCGAGGGCGACGCCACCTACCAGCGCTTCCTGAACGGCCTGGAGGACGTGCCCGGCGTCACCCGCGTCACCCCCGCACAGGGCGGCGGCCCCTACCGCACCCGCTCGGCGGACGGCACCCTGGCCCTGACCCTCGCGCAGATCCCGCTGCTGGACGGCGCGAGCGACACCCTGCGCCGCGTGCGCGCCTACACCGCGCGGACAGAGAGCGCCGCGCTGGACATCCGTGTGACCGGCGGGCAGGCCATCGCCGACGACTTCACCCACTTCGCCGAGAGCGATACCAAACGCAGCGAACTCGTCGCCCTGCCCCTGATCGGGGCGCTGCTGCTCGTCGTGTTCGGCGCGCTCGTCGCCACCGGCCTCCCGCTGGCCGTCGGGATGCTCAGCATCAGCGTCGCCATGGCCGCCCTGTACGGCCTGACGCACGTCATGGACGTCAGTACCTTCGCGCAGAGCGTCATCACCATGCTCGGCCTGGGCGCCGGGATCGACTACGCCCTGCTGATGGTCAACCGTTTCCGGGAAGAGTTGAACCGCACGCCGGACCCGCGCCGCGCCGCCGAACGTACCGTGCAGACCGCCGGGCGCAGCGTCACCTTCAGCGGCCTGACGGTCGCCATCGCCATGGCGGGCCTGATCCTCCCCCCGATCGCGTTCGTGCGCTCCATCGGCATCGGCGGGGTGCTGGCCGTGCTGCTGACCGTCCTCGCCAGCCTCACCGCACTCCCCGCCCTGCTGGCGCTGCTGGGTGACCGCGTGAACCACCCGCGCTTCACGCGCCTGAACTGGGCGCAGAGCGGCGCCGCGTCCGGCGGGTGGACGGCCTTCGCGCGGCGCGTCACCGCCCGCCCCTGGATCGCCGTGCTGAGCAGCACCGCCTTCCTGCTGCTGCTCGCCTCGCCCGCCCTGAACATCCGCACCGGGTACGCCGGGGCCTGGGGCCTCACGCCCGGCGTGGAGAGCCGCGACACCCTGAAAGACGTCGAGGCGCTCGGCGCGGGCGGCCTGCTCAGCCAGTTCGAGGTGATCCTCGACCTGAAAGGACAACGCTACACCCCGCAGGACCGCGCAACGTTCCAGGCGCTCGTGACGGACCTGCGCGCCCTGCCCGGCGTGAAGGGCGTCCTCAGCCCCTTCCTGACCCCCAGCGACCTGGCGGGCACGAATGGGGGCAGCACCGACCAGCTCGCCGCGCTGAGCGCCCTGACCACCCGCTCCTTCAGCCGCGACCGCACCCTGCTGCGCGTCACCGTCATCCCCGACCGGACCCTCCCCGCCCGCGAGATTCCCGCCTTCGAACGGCAGATCCGGGACACCATCCAGGCCAGCGGGTACGCCTACCTGCTCGGCGGCGCGCCCGTCGGCGGCGAGGAATTCAGCCGCGCCATCACCGACTCGCTCCCCACCGTCGTCCTCGCCGTCTTCGCCGGCACGTTCCTGCTGCTGATGGTCGCGTTCCGCAGCCTCCTGATCCCCCTCAAGAGCATCCTCATGAACGCCCTGACCGTCGGCGCCGCCATCGGCCTCGTCACCCTGATCGTGCAGGAAGGCGTCCTCGCCGCGCCCCTCGGCATTCCCGGCGACGTCGGCGTGCTCGACGCCAGCCTCCCCGTCCTCCTGTTCGCCGTGATGTTCGGCCTCAGCATGGACTACGAGATCTTCCTCCTCAGCCGCGTGCAGGAGGAATACCTCGCCGGGCACCCCAACGACGAAGCCGTCGTGCTCGCCGTCGGGCACACCGCCCGCATCATCACCTCGGCCGCCATCATCATGTTCATCGTCTTTTCCGCCTTCATCTTCGGACGCGTCGTCGCCAGCAAGAGCATCGGCCTGGGCCTCGCCATCGCCGTCGCCCTCGACGCCACCCTCGTCCGCCTCGTCCTCGTCCCTGCCTTCCTGAAACTCGCCGGAAAATGGAACTGGTGGCTCCCCGCGTGGCTCGACAAGCGCCTGCCGCACATCCGCCTCGAACACTGAGACGGGGGAGTGGGGAGTGGGAAAGGCAAAAGGAAGGGGGCGACCGGAACCTGCGGTCGCCCCTCCTTCTTCCCACAACCCACAGCCCTCACACCTCGGTGTGCTCCTGCTCACGCTTGCGGCGCAGGAACCACGCGGCGGCCGCCACCGCCAGCACCCCCAGAATGATCCGGCTCGCCGGACCCACATACTGCTCCACCCGGTCGTAATGCTCCCCCAGCAGGAACCCCGCCCCCGCCAGCAACGACGCCCACAGACCCGACCCGATCGCACTGAACAGCAGGAACTTCCCCATCGGCATCTCACTCATTCCCGCCGGCAGACTCAGCAGACTCCGGATGCCCGGCACCATCCGCCCGAACAGCACCGCCTTCGACCCATGCCGGTCAAACCAGTCGTCCGCCTTCCGGATATCCCGCCCACTCAGCGTCAACCACTTCCCGTGCTTATCCGCCCACGCCACCAGCCGCTCCTCACCGAACGCCCGCCCCACGTAATACAGCGGCAACGTCCCGATCACACTCCCCAGCGTCCCCATCAGAACCACCAGCACCAGATTCAAGTCCCCACGCGACGCCGCGAACCCCGCCGACGGCATGATCAACTCACTCGGAATCGGCGGAAACACGTTCTCCAGCACCATCAACAGCAGGATCCCCAGATACCCCATGCTGTCCATCAGATTCTGCACCCACTCAGCCATACCCCCGAGCGTACCGGCCCACCCACAGGGCAAGCGTCCACCCAAAGTGAAGCCCACTTCACGCACGCCCCCACCCCCCACCCACACCCCCTACACTCGACGCATGACCATCCACGCCGTCATCTTCGACTTCGACGGAACCATCCTCGACACCGAAACCCCCGAATTCACCCACTGGCAGGCCCTCTACCGCCAACACGGCCGCGAACTCCACCTCCACGACTGGCAACGCGGCATCGGCACCTGGGACGCCTTCGACCCCTGGCTCGGCCTCCCCGACAGCGTCCAGCAGGACCGCCACGCCACCCACGAACGCCTCCGCACCGACATCCACCACACCATCCACAACAGCGACCTGCGCCCCGGCGTCCGCGCCGTCCTCGACGCCATCCAACCCGCCGGCCTGCGCCTCGCCCTCGCCACCAGCAGCGACCGGGCCTGGGTCACCCGCTGGCTCCAACAGCACGGCCTGTACGACCACTTCGAAACGCTCGCCACCCGCGACGACGTCACCCGCGTCAAACCCGACCCCGAGCTCTACACCCTCGCCACCCACCGCCTCGGCCTGCACCCCCACGAATGCCTCGCCGTCGAAGACAGCCTCAACGGCGCCACCGCCGCCGCCGCCGCCGGACTCCACGTCGTCGTCGTGCCCAACGACGTCACCCGCACCCAGGCCTTCCTGCCCGAATGGGGGCGCGTCGAAGGATACGAGGGGGGGCTGGAATCGCTGCTGGCGACCGTTCGGGGCTGACGTATCGGGGGGGGGCCGTCGGAAGGTGGGCGCCTGCGGCGGGCTTCCCCACCCCCCAGCCCCCTCCCCCAGAGGGGCAGGGGGAGCAGCGTTGCACTGGGCAAGAGTTTTTACTCCTGCGGCGTGTTTGTGTTGGGCGGTGAGGTGTCTGGCTTCGACGCCATCCTTCGCCCCCCTCGTAGGCCCGCGCGCTACGCGCACGACGGCCGGTGGTGATCTGCGGTCAGGTGATGGGTGGAAGGCTTCGCGCCGCTGATCGACTTTCAAAATCCCGCTTTGGCAGAAGCCAAAAAAGTAGAACCTTCCCGCACACATCAAGATTGGGAGCTCCACAACCGTCGTGGCAACGCGGCCCGTCGTGCGCGCAGCGCGCGGGGCGAACGGCGCGGGGGCGGCAGGATGGCGTGTGAGGCGTGGCCGTCCCCGCCCGACACCCCGCCCACCACCTCAGAGAAATACCTGCCCAGTGCCAACGTAAACTCCCCCTGCCCCTCTGGGGTACTCGTATGAGCCGCTTGCGGAGGGGGCTGGGGGGTGGGGCAGCCCGCCGCAGGCGCAGCCCATCAACCGTCAGTCCGTCTCCTTCAGATGTCCTCACTCCCGGTGTCCATGCGGACCACACGAGGCTGGAAGCTGGCGATGACGTTCACGAGGTCGGTCTGGCGGGCGATGACGTCCTGGATGCGTTTGTACGCCTGGGGCGCTTCGTCGATGCCGCCGCCGATGAGGGTGACGCCGCGGGTGGTGAGGTACGCCTGGACGTCTTTTTTGTTGAGGGTGCTGGCGGCGGCTTTACGGCCGAGTTGGCGGCCGGCGCCGTGGCTGGCGCTTTGCAGGGCGCCGTCGTGGCCGAGGCCGCGGATGACGTAGCCGGGGTCGGCCATGCTGCCGGGGATGAGGCCGAGTTGTCCGGGGGCGGCGGGGGTGGCGCCTTTGCGGTGCACGATGAGTTCCTGATCGCCGACCTGCTGTTTCCAGGCGAGGTTGTGGCTGTTGCTGACCTGCGCGAGGGGCGTGACGTTCAGGGCGCGGGCGAGGCGGGTGTGGATGAGGTGGTGGTTGGCGAGGGCGTAGCGGCCGGCGAGGGTCATGGCCTGCCAGTACGCCTGTCCGTCTTCGTGGTCGAGGGGGAGCCACGCGAGTTTTTTCGCTTCGGGGGCAAGGGTGGGGTGGTGGCGTTCGGCGAGGGCGGTGAAGTGCCCGGCGACCTGCGCGCCGAAGCCGCGGCTGCCGCTGTGGGAGAGGACCGCGAGGTACTCGCCGGGGTCCACGCCGAGGTCGGCGTGGGGGAGGGTGAGGGTGCCGAATTCGACGAAGTGGTTGCCGCTGCCGCTGGTGCCGATCTGCGTGGCGGCCTTGTCGAACAGGTGGCGGAGGATGGGCTGGTCGTTCCAGGTGCTTTCGTGCAGCACTTCGTGGTCCTGGCGGTCGCGTTTGTCGAAGGCGACGCCCGCGCCGAAGCGGGTGTGCCTGAGCAGGAGGGTGGTGGCCTCCTCGGTGCCCAGGGCGCCGGGCTGGATGGGCAGGACGGAGAGCATCATGGAGCAGCCGATGTCCACGCCGACGCCGTAGGGGATGACGGCGTTCTCGGTGGCGAGCACCCCGCCGATGGGGAGGCCGTAACCGACGTGCGCGTCGGGCATGAGGGCGCCGGCGCGGCTGACGGGGAGGCGCATGGCGACGTCCATCTGGCGCCAGGCGCCGGGGTCGATCAGGTCCGCGCCCCAGGTGGGGTAGGGGAGGGGCTGGGCGCGCAGGTCGCTGCCCCTGCGGGCGTCGAGGATGGCCTGCTGCGCGAGGAGTTCGGCGGCGAGCGGGGCGTACACGCCGCCCGCGGCGTACGCGGCGGGGTTCTGCTGCACGGCGCGCAGTTCGTTCAGGATGTCGTCGCGGCTCAGGCCGGCGGTTTCGCGCTGGGTGGCGGCGGTCTGGGCGAGGGCGATGGCTTTCTTTTCCAGGCCGAGTGTCACGAGGTGTTTGCCGTTCATGGGTGTCTCTCTTTCAAATGGGTGGGGAGGCGACTTCGCCTCGAGGGGTGGGGTCTGCGGGGGTGGGTGTCCGGTCGCCGGGATCGCCGTCCGGGGCGTCGGGGGTGCTGGCTGTGGTGCTGTCGGGTGTACCTGCGGGCATGGTCGCCTCCTCTCCCTGAACCGGGTCTGGGTGATACGGATTCCGTTTGTTTCGCCTATAATCCGGAACTTCACCGGATTGCCGACTCCACGTCCGGAACCCGTTTCGCTTCCACTCGCTTCGCTCGGATTGAACGGGCTTTGCAGCCCATTCAATCGGAGTCCGTATGAGTGTGCCGCGCGGGTGGGGTGGCGGGCATCCGCATGGTGGCGGATGGGCGGCGTAGGCCAGTGCCTACTCCAGCAACTCGTCCAATGAAGTGGGGTCGAAGCGGACCCGGTCGGGGATCAGCCGCCCGCCCTGCGCGCGGTACGTCAGGACGAGGCGGCCCGTGAACGCCCAGCCGCGCTGCACCTCGACCAGCGCGGTCAGGTGGCCGCCCTGCACGGTCCAGCGGACCTGATCGCCGATGCGGGCCGCCTCGGTGCGCAGGCCGGGCAGCGGGGGAAGTTTCACGCTGCGGCCGGGCAGGGTCAGGCTGCGTGTGCCCAGGCGCACCTGCTGCCGCAGGTACGGGACGGGCGGCGTGACCGGCCACTCGCGCAGGTCCGGCAGGCCCAGCACGTGGGCGTCGTTCACGGCCACGCCGGTGCCCTCGTCCGTCATGAGGGTCACGAGGACCTCGGGCGCCCCGTCGCCGGTCAGGTCCGTGACGGTCAGGCCGGGCCAGAAGGTGGGGTTGCTGATCGTCCGCCACGCCGGGAAGGTGCGCGTGGTGCCCCCGGCCGTGACGCGCAGACCGGTCAGCCAGCCCTGGCGGGCGGGCGCGGTGGTCTGCACGGTCACGGCAGGCCCCTCGTGCCGGGCGACCGTCGCCCCGGCGGGAATGCCGCCCGTGGGCGTGGGGACGGGCACCTGCGCGGCGTGCGCGGTCAGGAGTGAGGTGGCCAGCAGCAGGCGCAGGGGTCGCATGCCCCATCATGTCGCTCCTGGCCGGTCAGCGGACGGCGGGGCGGCCCTGCGCGTCGGGCTGCACCTCGCGGGCCAGGGTGGGGACGCGGCGGTCCAGGCGGAAGCCGAAGCCGGTCCAGTGCCACAGGCTCAGCGCGTGGGCGGGCGCGCCAGGCGCGGCGTACGTGGTTTCCAGCGTGGCGAGCGTCCCGCCGGGTAGCACGGTCAGCGTCGCGACCGGCTGGAACAGGGCGCTGCCCACCCAGACCTCCCGGTACCGGCCGCCGCCCAGGGGGCGCAGCACGGCCACGTGACTGCTCCGGCCGCGGGCGTCGCGGTTCCCCTGGATGGGCGTGGGGCGCGGGTTCCACTGGGCGGTGCGCCAGTCCCGCCAGGGGCGCCAGACGGCCAGCACGCATTCGGGGGTGCCGTCGCCGGTCACGTCGGCCAGGACGCTGGCCCGCACCTCCCAGTCCGGGGGGAGGGTCAGGGCGGGGCAGGGCGGCGCGGGCTGCATGGCCGCGCCAGTCGTCCAGTCGCCTGCCGAATTCAGACTGCGCCAGGGCAGGCTGCCGCCGCCCGCAAGTGCGCTGCCCAGCAGAAGGAGAAACAGGATCGGGCCTCTCACCGGGTCTCCGGGCAGGCGGGGAGGCCCAGGCGGGTCAGGGCCTGCGTCCGCTGCGTCCCGCTGGCGGGGGTCACGCGCCCCGCGCGGGTGCGGGTGGGGGCCGCGCAGGCGTGCCTCACGTCCGGCAGCGTCACGCGCACCACCGCGCCGAGTTGCGCTGACGGGAACGGCTGGTCGAACAGCAGGTTGCCCAGGCTGTACAGCACCAGCGCCGGCCCGCGCGGGCCGGTCAGGACCTCGTGCCCCTGGAGGACGTGCGGGCCGCTCCCGGCGATCACGGTCGCCCCGGCCGCCACGAGCGCCCGCGCCTGGGCGCGCTGCCGGGCGGTGGTCAGGCCGTACTCCTCGCCCCAGTGGGCCAGGACGATCACGGCGTCCGCCTGCCGGGCCGCCACGCGCACCGCCGCCAGCGGCAGGGGGGTGGCGCCGTCGTCCAGCCACGCCAGCAGCGCGACCCGCTGCCCCCTCACCGTGCGGACGGTCGGGGCAGGGGTCACGGGAGTCAGCCCGGTGCGGCGCAGCGTGCCCAGCGACTGCGCCTCCCCGGCCGGTCCGGCGTCCCGGCTGTGGTTGTTCACCACGCCCAGGTGCGTCAGGGGCCACAGGGCGGCCGCCGCGCCGGGGGGCGCTCGCAGGTCGAGGCCCGGCGTCTCCCGGGGCGCGTCCGTCAGGGGGGATTCCAGGTTCGCAGCGACCAGATCGGCGCGCAGCAGCGGCGCCACCGCCCGCAGCGTGGCGGGCCAGTCGGCGGCGTTCGCCTGCGCCACGCCCCGCGCGAGGCTCAGGTCACCGCCCAGCGCCAGCGTGACCGCGCCTGTGGGGGCCTCCCGCCCGCCCGAGGTGAGCAGCAGGCCCGCCAGCAGAGCGCAGAGGGGGCGCCTCATACGGACTCCGATTGAATGGGCTGCAAAGCCCGCTCAATCCGAGCGGATGCGAGTGGGAGAGAAACGGGTTCCGGGCGTGGAGCTGGCAATCCGGTGAAGTTCCGGATTGCTGGCGAAACAAACGGAATCCGTATCACTTCACCAGCACGCCGTCCAGCCAGGGGTGCGCGGGCGGCACCCTGCCCTGGCGGAGCTGCGTGCGCCACGCCTCGTCCGTCAGGCGGCCCGAGACGGGTACCGTGAACTCGTACTGCGAGTACACGCCGCCCCGCGCGACCTGCAGCCCGCCGCGTCCGTCCGGCACGACGGCGTACAGCTCGTGGATGAAGCCGGTGCCTTCCTCCAGGGCAACGACATTTCCCGTTCTGTCCCCGCCGGTGGCGACGTCCGCGACGACGGCGGCCATGGCGTCCTCGTCGAACTCGCTGGCGTTCTCGCCGTCCTCGGGGTCGGCGCTGGCCATCTTCATCTCCTCCAGCCACCCGCCGAAGTAGTGGATACGGTCGTACTCGTCGCGGGTCAGCGGCGTGCCCGCCAGCTGCTTGGTCGTCGCGGCGCCCAGGAAGGCCAGCATGTCGCGCAGCGAATCCAGGCTCCGCGCGGTGCGGTCCGACAGGACGCCCTGGTCCTTCAGGACGCGCCGCGTCAGGACCTCCAGGGTCTGGAGGCGGGCCCAGAGGGCCGGGTTGGGTTCCACGTACCCGCGCGGGGGCTGCGGGGGTTCCCCGCCGCCGCCCAGTTCGGCCATGGTCTGCTTGGCGTACAGGATCGTGTCGTGGCGCAGTTCCGTCCAGGAGCCCAGCGCGGTCAGCATCTCCTTGCGGGTCCAGGCGGGCGTGCGCATGAACGCCGGGTAGCGCGCGTCGCGCGGGTCGGGTTTCGCGAGGGCCTGCAGGGCGTACAGCCAGCCGGAGTACACGTTGGCGGTCCAGTCGCCCTGCTTCAGCGCGGCGAAGTTCGCGCGGAGTTTCGCCATGTTGACTTCATAGTTCGCGTACTTCGCCTGCCCGGTGCGGCGCAGTTCGTTCAGGGCGGCGTCGCTGCCCAGCACGGCCAGCAGGTCCAGGCCGCGCGGCAGCAGGCGCGGCCGATCGTCCGTGCCGACCTCGCGGTACACGAGGCGCTGGAAGGCCGCGCCGTCCAGCGTGAAGCGCTGCCCCATCAGCCGGAAGCCCAGCGTCTGCGCGTCGCGCACCTCGCGGCCCTCGCCGGGTTTGGCGATCACCACGGCGCTGTTCACCTGCGGGGGCGGCAGTTTCCGCAACTCGGCCTGGAAGGCGGCCAGGACGGCCGGTTCCGCCAGTCGGCGCACCTGTCCGCCCGCCGCTGCCCTGAGGGCCTGCGCGTACTGGCGGTAGTTCAGGTCATCGCTGCGGCCCACGAGCAGCGCGGTCGGGTCGTAGATGCGCGCCCAGAGGGTCTGCGCCTCGGCGTTCGCGCCCATCAGGGCGGTCAGCAGGCCCGCCACGCGCGTCTCGCTGGCCTTCTCCACCCGCAGGTTCAGGCGGCCCAGCCACATCATGGTCCGGAAGTACCGTTTCAGCGCCTCGCTCTTCGTGTAGTGCCCGCGCGGCACGTACTGCGAGTAATCCTCCCGCATCTGCGTGCCGCTGAAGATGGGTGAACCGGCGATCCCCTGGTGCGCGTCGATGAGTTTCAGTTCCGCCGCCACCAGGGCCGCGACCTCGGCGGGCGGGGTCACGGCCGGGTCCGCGAGTTTCTGCGCAACCGCCAGGTACGCCAGCGTCAGCCGCGCGTCGGCCTCCAGTGGCGTGCCCTTCAGGGCGGCCAGCTGCCGCCGCGAGTCGGCCACGAGCAGCGTGGTCAGGCGGCGTGCGGCGGGCGCCAGGGACTCGCGTTCCAGGTCGCGCAGCAGCTTGTCGAAGATCAGGTGGTACACGTGCAGCGTCGCGTCGGACGTGACGAACACCGGCTGGTTCGCGTAGCGGGTGCTCTCGTACGCGGCGTCGAACTGCTGCCACCGGGCAGGCGTGATCACGAAACCACTGCGGGACAGCGCCGAGCGCTGCGCGGCGTTCAGGCCGGGCAGGTCCAGGTCGGCGTTCCCGCTGACCAGCGGCGACTTCAGGGTGCCCAGGTTCACGGGCAGCGAGTACGGGGCGGGGGCCGCCACGCCGGTGCCCAGCAGGGCCAGGGTCAGGACGCACAGATGGGGACGCATGCCGCCGTCATACCACGCCGCTGGGCGCCCGGTCAGCTCAGGTGCAGGGCGTCCAGCGCCTCCTGCGTCTCGTTCCAGGGGATGGTCTCGTGGGCGCGTTCCAGGGTGTCCTCGGGGCCCTTCCCGGCCAGCAGGACCGTGTCACCGGGCCGGGCCAGGGCGATGGCGGCGCGGATCGCGGCGCGGCGGTCGGGAATGGACTGGAAGTTGCTGCGTCCGGCGCCCTGCGCGCCGCGTTCCATCTCGCGCAGGATGTCGTCCAGCGGCGTGTCGCGGCAGTCCTCCTCGGTGAAGATCGCGTGATCCGCGAGGCGGGTGGCGACCTCGCCCAGCGGGGCGCGCTTGCCCGGATCGCGCGGCCCGCCGGCCGAGCCGAGCACCACGATCAGGCGGCCCGCAGTGGTGGTCCGCAGGGTGCCCAGCGCCTTCTCGAGGCTGGGCGGCGTGTGTGCGAAGTCCACGACCACGCGCCGCCCGCGCCTGTCCGGCACGAGTTCCATGCGGCCCGGCACGCCCCGGAACGACGCGAGGCCCGCCGCGAGCGCCTCCGGGCCCGCGCCGAGGTGCGCGGCGGCGGCCATGGCGGCCAGGGCGTTCGCGACGTTGAAGCGCCCGATCATCGGCAGGTGCGCGTCGAACTCGCCCTGCGGGCTGAGGACGTGGAAGTGCAGGCCCGTGCTGCGTTCCTCGATGTCGCCCGCGCGCCAGTCGGCGTGCTGCCCCTCGGCGGAGTACGTGGTCTCGGCAGGGGCGACGCCCCGCAACCCCGCCGTCCAGGGGTCGTCCACGTTCAGCACCGCGAACGGCGCGGCCTCCACCAGTCGGCGTTTGTCCGCGAAGTAGTTCTCCAGCGTGCCGTGAAAGTCCAGGTGTTCGCTGCTCAGGTGCGTCCAGACGGCCACGTCCCAGTTCACGCTCCGGACGCGCTCCAGCGCCAGGGCGTGACTGCTGGCCTCCAGCACCGCCGCGTCCGCGCCTGAACGCACCATCTCGGCCAGGGTGGCCTGCACCTGCGGGGCCTCCGGGGTCGTGAAGTGCGCCGGGAAGTGCCGCAGCTCCCCGTCCGGCAGTTCGTACCCGACGGTGCTCAGCAGGCCGGCGCGCAGTCCGGCGGCGCGCAGCAGGTGCCGGGCCAGCCAGCTGGTGGTGGTCTTGCCGTCGGTGCCGGTCACGCCCACCACCCGCAGCTGGCGGCTGGGATGCCCGGCGAGCGCGGCGGCGGCGTCCGCCAGGGCCGCGCGGGCGTTCGGGACGTGCAGGTACGGCAGCGGACTGGTCAGGCCGTCCGGGAGGCCCTCGCCGATCACGGCCACCGCGCCCGCCTGCGCGACCCGGTCAAGAAAGCTGTGCCCGTCGAAGCGCGCCCCGCGGATCGCCACGAACGCCGAGCCCGGCTGCACCCAGTCGGCGTTGTGCGTCACGCCCGTCACCTCCGGAGTCTCGGTGGGGGCGGGAACGTTCAGGTGGGCGGCCAGCTCGGAAAGACGCATGGGGGGATGATACGGGCTGCCCCGCCCCCGCCCTCAGCGGACGTGGTGGTACAGCCCGCCGAAACCCAGGTCCGGCCCGGCGCACTGCCCGTTGTCAGCGGCGATCAGCCACGCGCCCGCCACGTACAGGCGGACCTCGCAGCGGCCGTCACGGTACGTCCAGCGGTCCGGGTCGCGGCGCAGCGGGCCGTTCAGGTTCGCGCTGCCGACCGTGCCGTCCGGAAGCGCCGCCATCAGCGACCCGGTCAGGGTCCAGCCGCCCCCGTCGGCGCGGGTGAGGGTCAGGCCGGTGTTCGCGTCGCGCGCCCAGGTCCCGGCGAGTTCCCCGCCGGGCGGCGTGGCGCGCACCTGCGTGTCCGGCAGGAACCCGCGGGTCACGCGGTCCGGCAGGCCACTGGTCGGCACGAAGTAACTGCAGCGCCGCCCGTCCGCCGCCGGTCCCTGCAGCAGCCGGGCCCCGCGCGGGGCGCTCAGCCGGGTGTCCGCGCCGCGGGCGTCCGTGAAGGTCGCGCGGGTGGCCGTGACCTGCGCGGCCCGCAGGTCGGCCGGGTCCAGGTCACGCCAGTCGACCGGGCAGGTGGGGGCCGGCGGGGTCGTGGGCGGCGTGCCGGTGGCGTCCGCAGCGCCCGGCAGGCCGGTCAGCAGCGCGGTCAGGGTCCAGCCGGTCAGGGTCCAGCGGGCCCGGCGGGGGCGGCCGCGCAGAGCGGACGGGTCGGCGGAGCGCGGGGCGGTCATCTCCGCAGCGTAGCGCCTCCCGGGGCTGGCAATGGTGGCCCGGACGTGACGGCCTGCCGGGCGCCCGCGGGCGCGACGGCCCACAGCAGGGGGAGGGCGCGGGCAGAGGCCACCTGCGCAGCGCAGCGGGGATGACCTGCGCCCGCGTTTGGATCGCGTGCCGTCTGTTTCGCTGATACGGACTCCGATTGAATGGCTGACAAAGCCGTTCAATCCGAGCGGAGCGAGTGGGAGCTGGGCGGGTTCCGGACGTGGAGCTGGCAATCCGGTGAACTTCCGGATTGTCGGCGAAACAAACGGCAGTTCGTATGACGCAGCCCCGGGCCGAGTGGGTCAGCGCAGCAGCGGCAGGCCGAAGCCGTTGGCCTGCACGCGCGCGCAGACCCATTCGAAGGCCTGCGGGTCGGCCACGAAGTCCAGCTGGTCGCCGGGGACGCGCACGACCGGGCAGGCGTCGAAACCGGACACCCAGCTGTCGTACAGGCGGTTCAGGCCGCCCAGGTACGCCTCGGGGATGTCCTGCTCGTAGGCGCGGCCGCGCTGCGCGATGCGTTTTTTCAGGGTGGGCAGGCTGGCGTCGATGTGAATCAGCAGGTCCGGGACGCGCAGGGCGCTCAGCACGCCCTCGTACAGGCTGCGGTAGGTGTCCCAGTCGCGGTCTTCCATCTGGCCGCTCTCGAACAGGTTGCGGGCGAAGATGTTGGCGTCCTCGAACACCGTCCGGTCCTGGATGACGTAGCGGGCGCCGGTCACGAGGTTCAGGTGCTGCTCCAGGCGCCGGGACAGGAAGTACACCTGCGAGTGGAAGGAGTAGCGGCGCATGTCGCGGTAGAAGTCTTCCAGGTAGGGGTTGTCGGCGTACGGTTCGTACACGGGGCGCAGGCCGTAGCGGTCCGCGAGCATGCGGGTCAGGGTGCTCTTGCCGCTGCCGATGTTGCCGGAGATCGCAAGGTACATCAGTCGGCGGCCTGGGTGGCGCGCAGGGCCTCGTCGATGCGGGCCATCAGGTCCTGCTCGTGTTCCGGGTTGTTCACGAAGTCGATGCCGGCCGCGTCGATGATCAGGTGCGGGTGCGGGTACGTGCGGAAGTACTCGTCGTAGCGGCCGGTCAGGTCCGCGAGGTACGCGGCCTGCATGTCCTGCTCGAAGGGCCGGCCGCGCAGCGCGATGCGGCGCAGCAGTTCGTCGGTGTCGGCGCGCAGGTACACCACGAGGTCCGGGGTGGGCAGGCGCGGGGACAGGTGCGAGTACAGGTCCTCGTACAGGCTGAATTCGGCGTCGCGCAGGTTCATGGACGCGAAGATGAAGTCCTTGTCGAACAGGTAGTCGCTGACCACGCTGCCCTTGTACAGTCCGGGCTGCCACAGCGCGGAGAGCTGCTTGAAGCGCGACAGCAGAAAGAACGCCTGTACCTGGAACGAGAACGCTTCGGGTTGCTCGTAGAATTTCGCCAGGAAGGGGTTCTCCTCGACGATCTCCAGGTTCAGTTCGGCGCCGTGGCGCGCGGCGAGGCGCCCGGCGAGGCTTGTTTTCCCGACCCCGATGGGCCCTTCGACGACAACGTACATGACAGTTCAGAGCATAGCGCCCCCCAGGAGTCTCAAGGGTGGATGAACGCCTTGACACGCGCGGGGGGACTGGGGGGGACTGGGGGTGGATACGGACTCCGATTGAATGGGCTGCAAAGCCCGCTGGGTCCGAGCGGATGCGACTCGGAGAGCTGCCCCGCAGAGAAGGAGAGAAACGCCCCTCCGGACGTGGAGCTGGCAATCCGGTGAAGTTCCGGATTGTCGGCGAAACAAACGGAATCCGTATTAGAGCCGTTCTCTGCCGCTGTTCCAGTCCGTCCGGCCCGTCAACCTTCACCCGCTCTCCTGCGGAGCTTTACAGGTCCGCCCGGCCAGGAAGACTGCCTCGTTATGGCAACGGCCCTATTCCCCTTCTTCTTTGTTCTTCTCTTTGAGGCGTCCGGCTTCTTTCACGGCGCGGGTGAGGAGGTACTCGATCTGGGCGTTGACGCTGCGCAGGTCGTCCGCCGCCCAGCGTTCCAGCGCGGCGTACAGCTCCGGGCTGATGCGCAGGGGGAAGTTCTTGCGCGGCGGCATGGCTAGTACAGGCTACCGGCGTTCACGACCGGCTGCGTGCCGCGTTCGCTGGTGAGGACGACCAGCAGGTTGCTGACCATCTGCGCCTTGCGTTCCTCGTCGAGGTGGACGATGTCCTGCTCGCTGAGTTCCTTCAGGGCCATCTGGACCATGCCGACGGCGCCCTGCACGATCTGGGTGCGCGCGGCGATGATGGCGCTGGCCTGCTGGCGCTGCAGCATGGCCCCGGCGATCTCGGGGGCGTAGGCGAGGTGCGACAGGCGCGCCTCGAGGACTTCCACGCCGGCGTGGCGCAGGCGGGTGGCGAGTTCGGTGGCGAGGGCCTCGGCGACCTCGTCGGCGTTGCCGCGCAGGCTCATGGTGTCGTCGGTGTAGTTGTCGTAGGGATACTGGCTGGCGAGGTGCCGCAGGGCCGTCTCGCTCTGGATGGCGACGAACTGGGTGTAGTCCTCGACGTCGAACACGGCGCGGGCGGTGTCCACGACCCGCCAGACGATCACGGCGGCGATCTCGATGGGGTTGCCCGCGAGGTCGTTGACCTTCAGGCGTTCGGAGTTGAAGTTCCGGATTCTCAGGCTGACGCTCTTGCGCACGGTCAGGGGGTTGGTCCAGTACAGGCCGTTGCGGCGTTCGGTGCCCACGTAGCGGCCGAACAGGGTGAGGTTGGTGGCCTGGTTGGGCTGCACGATGAAGAAGCCCACGACCACGAAGATCACGCTGAGGATCAGGACGCCGCTGAGGATCAGTTGCCCGGATGCGAAGGCCCAGACGGTCAGGGCGCACAGCAGGATCCACAGCAGGAAGACCGGTACGCCGGGCAGGCCGAAGGCGGCGCGCTCGACACTGGCGACGCCGCTGCGGGTGGAGACGCCGCCGTGGGGGGTGGGGACGGGAGCCTGTTGCAGTTCGTTCATGGTGGAACCTCCGGGCCGATCTCGTCTGGCTATCAAAGTGATATCACTTCTGGGCGCGATTCACCAGTTGCCCGGCCCGCGAGCAAGGACAGGGGGTAAACGGTCAACGGTTGATGGTCGACAGCGGGGGAATGCCCGTCCATCAACGATCAACCGTTCACCATCAACCCCTACTGCAGGGTGCGTTTGAGCAGCGTGACCTTCACGTCCACGCTCTTCTTGTTGCGCCACACGCGCAGCGTGACCGACTGACCGGGGCGCTTGGCGGCCACCAGCCGGATCACGTCGAACGAGTCCCGCACGCGCTGGCCGTCCACCGCCACGATGATGTCGCCCAGCGGCGCGAGCAGCTGGTCCTTGCTGTTGCGCAGGCTGCCGCGCAGGCCCGCGCGGGCCGCGGCCGTCCCGGCCGGCACCTGATCCACCAGCGCGCCCTCCGAACTGCTCAGGCCCGCCAGTTGCCGCAGCGCCGGGTCCAGGTTCTCGAGGTCCACCATGGTCACGCCCAGCGTGCCACGCTGCGGCACCCCGATCTTCTCCAGGTCGTCCAGGCTCTGCTTGACCAGGTCCCCCGGAATGGCGATCCCGACCGTGCCGGGCACCAGGGCGTTCGGCGCGGCGTTCAGGTCCGCGACCCCCACGACCGCGCCGCGCGAGTCCAGGACCGGCCCGCCGCTGTTGCCCTGCTGCACGCTGGCGGTGGTCGTCAGGTACTGGCTGATCTCGGCGCCCAGCTGGTCGTTGCGGGGCACGTCGCGGGCGCTGGCCGCCACGCTGAACACGCCGCTCCCCACGAAATTCTGAATGCGGAAGGGAGTCCCCAGCGTGATCAGTTTCTGCCCCGGAATCAGGCGCGCACTCGACCCGAAACGCAGGGTGGCGGGGGCCGTCACGCCGCTCACGCGCAGGATCGCGATGTCGATGCCCGGATCGATGCCCTCGATCTTGGCCGGCACGCGCCGCCCGTTGAACAGCGTGACGCTCAGGGACTCCTGGTACTGCACCACGTGGTAGTTCGTGACGATCAGGTCCTTCTTGTAGAAGAAGCCGGTGCCGGTCTCGATGGGATCGTCGCCGGTCTGCAGCTGCTCGCGCTGAAGCCGGTTGTCGATCCGCACGACCGCCTGCAGCGCCTTCTGACTGACCTCGACGGTGTTGATCTCGTCCGGGGTGACCAGGGCCCGTTCGGCGCTGACGCGCCCCGTGACGTACGCGCCCATGACCGCGCCGCTCAGCAGCAGGCTGACGCCCAGCACCTGCAGCGCCCGGTTGCGGAAGGCAGCTGACCGGAAGCCCGGCGTGGTGTCCGGGGCGCGTTCAGGGGTCACTCGCCGCCGCCGCCCTCGCCGCTCCTGGGACGGGAATCGGTGACGTAGAACCCGCTGCCCTTGAAGGCAATGCCGGGCCGGGCCAGGATGCGCTTGACCGGCACGCCCGTCTCGGGGTGCGTGGTGTAGGCCTCGTCACGCATGCTCTGCTGCAGTTCGTACACTTCGCCGGTTTCGATGTTCTTGTACAGGTACGTGGGCATGATGGCTATCTGATCCTCTTGGTGCGTTGCCTCTGGTGGGACGGACGGCGGGAGGGCTGGGGCGCAGGCCGCCACCTTCCCGTGACGTTTCATGGACAGGAACCGGGACGGCCGGCCCCCTTCCGCCGCCCATCCTAGCAAGGACCGCCGCACGCGGCACGTCCGGCAGGAACCGGGCCGCATTGAGCGTTCCTTCCGACTCCGCACCGGGCCTTGAGTATGGTACTCACGTGACGCACCGGCGGGCGGCGCGCTATGCTGTGCCGTGAACCGGTGGTGTCCGGTTCACCCAACAGGGCAGCGCAAGGCCCCGCCCGCCCACGCGGGACAGGGGAGACGAGGTGGAAGTCAGCGATCATTCTGCGGATGCTTCCAGGCCCGCATCAGGGCCTACCCGGCGTCCCAGCGGTTCCCACAGGAACCCGGGCCGCGAATCCCGGCCATAACCCCCGTGGCGACACGGACATAAAGCCCGGAACGATGCACCCCCCCCACACCAGCAGGCGCACCCGGCGCGGCACGCCAGGGCCGCGGGCATCCCTCCTCACGGGACCCGCGCCCCGGTTGCCGTCGGCCGGGCCCGCCCTGCGAAGGAGCAGGTTATGTGCGGAATCGTTGGATACATCGGCCCCCGGCAGGCGCAGGACGTTCTCATCTCCGGCCTTGCCAAACTGGAATACCGCGGCTACGACAGCGCCGGCATCGCCATTCATGACGGCGCGCAGATCGACGTGAAGAAGAAAGCCGGGAAACTCGAGAACCTCAGCAGTCTGCTGGGCGGCCACCCGCTGTCCGGCACGCTCGGCATCGGGCACACCCGCTGGGCCACGCACGGCCTGCCGAACGACACGAACGCCCACCCTCACGCCACCGAGGACGGCCGCATCGTCATCATCCACAACGGCATCATCGAGAACTACCTGACCCTCAAAGAGGGCCTCCAGGGACGCGGGCACCAGTTCAAGAGCGAGACCGACAGCGAGGTGCTGGCCCACCTGATCGAGGAAGCCTACGCGGGCAACCTCGAAGAGGCGGTCCGCGCGGCCCTCGCGCAGGTGCGCGGCGCGTACGGCATCGTCGTCACGCACGTCGACCACCGCGAGATCGTCGCCGCGCGCACCGTCAGCCCGCTCGTCATGGGCGTCGGCGAGGGCGAGATGTTCCTGGCGTCCGACGTGCCCGCCCTGCTGGCCTACACCCGCAACATGGTGTTCCTGCACGACGGCGACATGGTCGTCCTGAACGACGACGGCTTCCGCGTCATGGACCTCGCCGGCAACCCCCAGCAGCGCACCATCGAGCACATCGAATGGGACGCCGAGGCCGCCGAGAAGGGCGGGTACGACACGTACATGCTCAAGGAAATCTACGAGCAGCCCCAGGCCCTCACGAACACCCTGATCGGCCGCCTGCACGACGACACCGGCGAGGTCAACCTCGACATCAACCTCGACCCCGGCTCCTTCAAACGCATCAGCATCATCGCCTGCGGCACCGCCTTCTACGCCGGACTGGTCGGCGAGTACCTGATCGAGCAGCTGGCCCGCATTCCCGTCGAAGTCGACGTGGCCAGCGAGTACCGCTACCGCGACCCCCTGGTCAGCGAGAACACCCTGGCCATCGTCGTCTCCCAGAGCGGCGAGACCATCGACACCCTGGAAGCGCTGCGCGAGGCCAAGAAGTTCGGCGCGAAGACCCTCGGCGTCATCAACGCCAAGGGCAGCTCCATGACCCGCGAACTCGACGACACGCTGTACATCCACGCCGGACCCGAGATCGGCGTCGCCAGCACCAAGGCGTACACGAGCATGGTCAGCGCGTTCCTGATGCTGGCCCTGTGGCTGGGCCGCGCCCGCGGCACCCTCAGCGAGGAGCAGGGCGCCGAACTCCTGAAAGCCGCCCGCGAACTGCCCCGCCTGGTCGAGGAAGCCCTGGCCCCCGAACGCGTGGCCCGCATCAAGGAAGTCGCCGAGAAGTACGCCATGGCGCGCGACTACCTGTTCCTGGGGCGCGGCGTGAACAGCCCCACCGCCTACGAGGGCGCCCTGAAACTCAAGGAGATCAGCTACATCCACGCCGAGGCGTACGCAGCCGGCGAGATGAAGCACGGCCCCATCGCCCTGATCGACGAGAACCTGCCGGTCGCCGTGATCGCCACCGAGAGCCGCCTGCTGGAAAAGACCATCAGCAACGTGCAGGAAGTCCGCGCCCGCGCCGGCAAGGTCATCCTGTTCCTCAGTGACGGCGACACCGAGAACGCCCGCCATGGCGACGACGTCATCTACGTCCCCCGCGCGCACGAGATGGTCAGCCCCGTCGTGAACGCCGTCGCCATGCAACTCCTGGCGTACTTCACGGCCACCGCGCTGGGCAAGGACGTGGACAAACCCCGCAACCTCGCCAAGAGCGTCACCGTCGAGTAAGCAGCGTCGAGTAACGGCAATGCAGGAGGGGGGCCGCAGCCAGTCGCGCTGCGGCCCCCCTCCCTTGTTCGTTCATACGGAGTCCGTTTGTTTCGCCAACAATCCGGAACTTCACCGGATTGCCGGCTCCACGTCCGGAACCCGTTTTACTCCTACTCGCATCCGCTCGGATTGAATGGCCTTTGCAGCCCATTCAATCGGAGTCCGTATCAGAATCCGGCCATGTCGCTGGCGACGGCTCCGGCGCGCAGGTTGTACACGCCGTTCGTCTCGCGGTCCATGAAGGTGTCGGGCAGGTAGGCGTACCCGCCGTCCCCGAAGCCGCAACTCCAGGAGTTCTTGATCACGAAGTACCCGCTGGGGAGGGTCATCTTCACGTTGATCAGCCCGGCGATCTTCGTGTCGAAGGTCTGCGTGCCGGTGTTCACGTACCCGACGATGTGAACGGCGTGCCCGCCGCGTACGTTCTGGCCCATGCGGGTGGTGTCGGGCAGGCCGCTGGCGCCGACACTGTCGAACGCGCCGTCCACCGTGAAGCCCAGGATCAGCTGGTCGCCCCGGTCGATCATCTGCCTCAGCATGGCGCGGCGGTAGGCGCGGGTGGCGTCGGCGTTCCCGAGATTCAGGTTGCCCAGCGCCACCCAGACTTCGTTGCCCTGCGTGGCGCGGAAGTTGAACGCGGCGTTCGGGGCGATGTCCCACTCGGGTTTCCAGGCGCAGTTGTTCGTGCCGCTCTGGCAGACCAGTTGCGCCTGCGCGGTGGTGTCGCTGCACGCCTGATCGGCGTAGTTCACGCAGGAGTTCTTGAAGGCCGTGATGGGCTGCTGGGTGTTGGCGGGCACGCGCACGCGGCTGCGGGACGGGTTGTACTTCCAGCGGACCTCGGTCGGCAGCATGCGCTGGCGGCTGATGGTGTCGTCGAAGTCGCCCCAGCCGGCGCCGTCGCCCAGCACGCCGTCGTCGCCGCGCAGCCAGTAGTACGCGTACTGCTCGGACAGGTTGAAGGTGATCTTCTTGCGCCGCGCGATCAGGCTCTCGAGCGCGGAGGTGTACGCGAAGGCCATGCAGGTGCCCCGGCGTCCCTGGTCCTTGATGGTGGTGATCTGGTCGATGGCGTTGCCGCGCATCTGCGTGAACAGGGCGCTGGTGGGCGTGAAGCGGCACGCGCCGTCGCTGGGGGTGCTGACGAATCCATCCCCGAGTTCCCCGCCCGGTTGCGAGGGCTTGGGCGGCGCGAGGCGCGTCTGCAGGCGGGTCAGGGCGGCGGTGTTCAGCGCGGCGACGTTGATGCGGGTGTTCGCGGCGAGCGTCACGCCGCTCAGGGAGTCCTGGGACAGGAACTCGCGCGGGACGGGATTCTGGTCGTTCAGGCCGAAGGACCCGAGGATCTCGGCGCGGTTGCGTTCGGCGCCCGCCTCGGCCTGCGCGACACTGACGGCCACGGTGTCCTGCCCGAACAGCAGCACCTCGCGGTTCTCGCCGCCGCGCAGGGTGACGGTGGCGGGCACGGTCAGGCCGCGCGGGAGGCTCAGGGTGGTGCGGGCGATGTCGGCGCGCAGTTCGGTCGAGCGGGCCAGGGTGCCCACGACGTCCAGGCTGCGGCGCACCTCGGCGTCGCGGGCCTGGATGCGGGCGGGCAGGTCGGTCAGGTTCAGTTGCAGGGCGTTCGGGGCGTTCAGGGTCTGCTGGAACACCTGCGGGTCCACGCGCAGCACGTTCAGGTCCAGGTTCGCGACCCGCACAGGTTGCAGGGTCAGGTTCTTGAAGTTCAGGTTCACGGTGTTCTGTGCGTGCGCGCCTCCCAGCGCGGCGCACAGGGCGAGCAGGGCGGCGGGGCGGGTCAGGGTGCGGTTCATGGTGTCCTCCCTGAAGGCCGGGTGTCACGCCCGGACTTCCTGGCACGCAGTTCACCACCGGGCCCGTGATCACCCCATGATCGCCGCCCGCCGGCCGCCGTGAACGGCGCCGCGCGGGACGCTCAGCGGGCCGGCGTGAGGGGCCGCGCCTGCGCCAGCCACAGCCGCAGCGCACACACGCTCAGCAGCGCCCCCAGCGGGAACGGCACGCCGTTCAGGTCCATGCGGACCTCCACCCCCCGCGTGAAGGACCCCAGCCGCCCACGCACCTCGCCCGCATAGTGCCGCAGGGTCACGTCATGCCCGTCCGTGAAATTCCCGTACCGTCCGGTCGCGCCGTCCGGCGTGAAGTTCAGGGTCACGTCCACCCCGTCGGTCACGCCGCCCAGCCGGACGCGCATCACGCCCGCCTCGATCGCGGCCCGCAGGTCAAAGCCCTGCGTGACCCCACCCACCCGGCCTGACAGGCCCGGCCCGTCCAGCCACACCTGCACGTCCGTGCCTGCCGTGAAGCCCCCCACCCGGCCCGTCAGCCGCGCTCCGTCCCACTGCGCTTCCAGCGTCAGCGCGTCCGTCCATCCACCCAAGCGGCCCTCTAAACCCATGGGCCACAGGGTAGAAAACGCACTCTGGCAGAAGCCTGACGGACGCGGGAAGGGGGGAGGAGTGAACAGGAGAAAGTTGATGGTTGACAGAGGGGAATTCCCGACCATCAACCATCAACTTTCGACCATCGACGCTGTTTACAGTTCCAGCAGCATCCGCGCCGGGTCTTCCAGCAGGTTCTTGATCATCACGAGGAACTGCACGGCTTCCTTGCCGTCGATGATGCGGTGGTCGTAGCTCAGGGCGATGTACATCATGGGGGCGATCACGACCTGCCCGTTCTGCGCGATGGGCCGCTCGATGATGTTGTGCATGCCCAGGATGGCGCTCTGCGGGGCGTTGATGATCGGGGTGCTCATCATGGACCCGAAGGTGCCGCCGTTCGTGATGCTGAACGTGCCGCCGCTCATGTCTTCCAGGGTCAGCTTGCCCGCCTTGGCCTTCTGGGCGTAGCCGCCGATGGCCTTCTCGATCCCGGCGAGGCTCATCTGGTCGGTGTCGCGCAGGACCGGCACGACCAGCCCACGGTCACTGGCGACCGCGATGCCGATGTCGTAGAAGCCGTGGTAGATGATGTCCTTGCCCTCGACGCTGGCGTTGATGACCGGGAAGGCCTTGAGGGCCTCGGTCGCGGCGCGCACGAACAGACTCATGAAGCCCAGTTTCACGCCGTGCTTCGCCACGAACTGATCCTGGTACTTCTTGCGCAGGTCCATGGCGGGCTGCATGTTCACCTCGTTGAAGGTGGTCAGCAGGGCCGCCGTGTTCTGCACCTCCTTGAGGCGCTCACTGATGCGCTGACGGATGCGGGTCATGGGCACCCGCTGCTCGGGACGCGCGCCGGTCGGGACGGGCGCGGCCACCGGAGCGGCCGCGGGCGCTGCGGCCTGGGCGCCCTGCTGGGCAGCGGCGCCCAGCGCGTCGGCCTTGGTGATGTTGCCTTTCGGGCCGGTCGCGGGAAGCTGCGCGGGGTTCAGGCCGTTCTCGACGACCACCTTGCGCACCGCGGGCGACAGGTCGTCGCGGCGCGTCGCCTCGTTCCCCGCGTCGGCCGGGGCCGTGTTCGCCACCGGACCCTCCGCCGGATCCGCCGCCGGAGCCGGGGCGGGGGCGGGCGCGCTGCCCGCGTCGCCGACCACGCCCAGCGTCTCCTCGCTCAGGACCGTGTCGCCCTCCTGCTTGGCGACGCTGACCAGCACGCCGTCCTGCAACGCCGTGACCTCGAGCACCACCTTGTCAGTCTCGATCTCGGCGAGCACCTCGCCGCGCTTCACGGTGTCGCCGGGCTTCTTGTGCCACGTCAGCAGCGTACCCTCGCTGACCGACTCGGAAAAAACAGGAACTTTGATGTCCGCCATAACGCCCTCAGTTATACCCCTCCAGGACTGTGACTGGGCCGGGGACGCCCCCGGCCCCCGGCCTCAGCCCTGCTGCTTGGCCGTCTCGGCGAGTTCCTTCTGATCGGCCACGACCGCCCGGTCGAGTTTCTCCCCGAGCGCGTCCGCGATGACCTTCGCCTGCTCCCTGGCATGCACGCTGGCATACCCGGCGGCGGTGCTGGCGCTGCGCGGACGGGTGGAGCTGCTCAGCGTCTGCCCCGGTGCCAGGACCTTCTCCAGGTCCTCCCAGATCATCAGCCACGCCCCCTGGTTCTCCGGTTCCTCCTGCGCCCACACGACCTGCGCGCCCGGATGACGGGCCAGCTCGGCCGCGAGCGCCTCGGCAGGGAAGGGATACAGCTGCTCCAGCCGCACCAGCGCCGTTCCCGCGTACCCCTCGGCGTCCGCGTTGCGGGCCTCCGTGAGTTCCCAGTGCAGTTTCCCGCTGCTGATCACCACGCGCCGCGCCCCGCTCACGCCGGCGTCCCCGATGACCTCGTGGAACCGGCCCTCGGCCAGTTCCGACAGGGGACTCATGGCCAGCTTGTTGCGCAGCAGGCTCTTGGGCGTCATGACGATCAGCGGCTTGCGGTACGGACGCAGCACCTGACGGCGCAGCAGGTGGAAGATCTGCGCGGCGCTCGAAGGCACCACGACCTGCATGTTCTTCTGCGCGCACAGCTGCAGGTACCGCTCCAGGCGGGCGCTGCTGTGCTCGGGACCGGCACCCTCGTACCCGTGCGGCAGCAGCAGCGTCAGGCCGCTCAGGCGCTGCCACTTGCTCTCACCGGCCGACAGGAACTGGTCGATGACCGCCTGCGCTCCGTTCGCGAAGTCCCCGAACTGCGCTTCCCACGCGATCAGCGCGTTCGGTTCGCTCGTCGAGTACCCGTACTCGAAGGCCATGACGGCCTCCTCGGACAGCGTGGAGTCGATGACCTCCACCTTGCCCTGCCCGTCACGCAGGTGCCCCAGCGCCATGTACTCCTCGTTCATGGGATCCTGCGCGTCCTGATCGTGCAGGACCGCGTGACGGTGCACGAACGTCCCGCGCCCGCTGTCCTGCCCCACCAGCCGCACGCCGTAGCCCTCGTCGAGCAGCGTCGCGTACGCCAGCATCTCACCCATGCCCCAGTCGAGCGGCTGCTCGCCACGCGCCATCGCCTGACGCGGCTTGATCACGGTCCGCTCGATGGTCCGGTGCACCCGGAAGCCGTCCGGCACCGACGCCAGCTTCGCGCCCAGCTCTCCCAGCTTCTCGGCACTGACGGCCGTGGACACCTCGTCCTGCCAGCTGGTGTCCGTGTACTTCGACCAGTCCACCGCCAGCTTGCTCTGCGCGAGGTTCTCCATCTCGGTCACGACCGGCTCGGCGCGGTCCAGGCGGTCCCGGTACTGCTCGACCAGCCCGTCCGCCTCGCCCGCCTGCAGCACCCCGGCGGCCTCCAGCGTCCGCGCGTACAGCGCCCGCGTGCCCGGGTGCCGGTCGATCTCGCGGTACATGATCGGCTGCGTCATGCGCGGCTCGTCACCCTCGTTGTGCCCGTTGCGGCGGAAGCAGATCAGGTCCACGAACACGTCCTTGCCGAACTCCTGCCGGTACGCGAGCGCCAGATCCCCCGCGAACGCCACCGCTTCCGGATCGTCCCCGTTCACGTGCAGCACCGGCGCGTTCGCGATCTTCGCCACGTCCGTGCAGTAACGGCTGCTGCGCGTGTCACGCGGGTCGCTGATCGTGAACCCCACCTGGTTGTTGATCACGATCCGCACCGCGCCCCCGGTCGCGAAACCACGCAGGCGCGACAGGTTCAGGGTCTCCATGACCACGCCCTGCCCGCTCACGGCCGCGTCGCCGTGCACGGTGATGGGCAGCACGCTGCGGCGCGACTCGTCACCCCGGCGGTCCTGACGCGCCCGCACCGACCCGTGCACCACGGGCGACACGATCTCCAGGTGGCTGGGGTTGAACGCCAGCGCCAGGTGCATCGGTCCGCCCGGCGTGCGCACGTCACTGGAGTACCCCATGTGGTACTTCACGTCGCCCGCCACGTCCGGGTTGTCACTGAGTTTCTTCTTGCCGTCGAACTCCTCGAACAGCACGCTCGCCGGCTTTCCGAAAATGTTCACGAGCGTGTTCAGGCGGCCGCGGTGCGCCATGCCGATCACGACTTCCTTCACGCCCTGCGCCCCGGCCTGCTGAATCACGCGGTCAAGCAGCGTGATGAAACTCTCGCCGCCCTCCAGACCGAAGCGCTTGACGCCCGGGTACTTGTTCTTCAGGTACAGTTCCAGCCCCTCGGCCGCGTTCAGCTTGTACATGAAACGCCGGCGTTCCTCCGCCGAGTACACGCCCCGGCCCCGGTTCGCCTCCACCCGCGCCTGGAACCACGCGCGTTCCGTCGCCGGCAGGTAACTGAACTCGAACCCGATCGCGCCGCAGTACGTCTCGTGCAACTGAGCGATCACGTCCCGCAGCGGCCCGCTGAACGGCCCGTCCTGAACGTGCTCGCTCAGGTCCGCCGTGGACAGCCCGTAGTACTCCGGCGTGAGTTCCGGCACGACCGGCAGGCCCCGGATGGTCAGCGGGTTCGTCCGCGCACTGATGTGCCCGTACACCCGGTACGCCGTGATCAGCGCCCCCGCCGCCTGCTGCGCCCCACTGACCCCCTGCGGGACCGGCACCACCGCGCCGCCACGGCGCTGCGTGCCCAGCTCGTAGAACGCCTGCTGAATGGCGGAATGCGGCGTCTCGTGCGCTCCACCGCGAAGCTCATCGAAGTAGGAGCGCCACTCGGGATCCACACTCTGCGGGTCAGCCAGGTACGCCTCGTACAGGCCCTCGATAAAGGCCGCGTTCCCACCCGACATGATCGTCTGCGACTGCGTCATAACGCCTCAGCATACCCCCCGCACGCCCTGAAAATGGCACCTGACTCCCCCCGGATTGTTCCCCGCCGCGTACCACCCACCCCGAACCATAAGCGCTCCCGTCAGACGCGCCCCCCACCCGCCCGCTTAAGATGCACCCATGCAACTCCTGTCCCGCCTGGCCATCGCCCTGGGCCTGATCGCCCTGATCGCCGCTGCCGTGCTGCTGACCAAGGACGTGATCGACATCAACCAGCTGCACGCCGTCGCCTACGCCAACAAGAGCAACGAGGGCCCCAGCCCCCTGAACAACGTGCTGATCACCACCGGCCTCGCCGCCGCCGGCGGGTTCCTGCTGGGCCTGGGCCTCCGCCCGCCCGGTCGCCGCCTGCCCCGCACCCCCCACTGAACCCGGCCCCACAGCCTCAGGCCACACGGAAACGGACCCGCCACACCAGGGGGGTCCGTCTCCACACGTTCCACACGACTGACCGGGAGGAACACCCCCCCAACCAGAATGATTCGAAGTCCGTGTTATACGGACTGCCGTTTGTTTCGCCAACAATCCGGAACTTCACCGGATTGCCGGCTCCACGTCCGGAACCCGTTCTTCTTCCACTCGCTTCGCTCGGATTGAACGGCCTTTGCAGCCCATTCAATCGGAGTCCGTGTTACTCGGTCAGGCTGCGGTTCAGGCGGGCCTTGTCCTCGGCGATCTTGCCCAGGATGAAGAACGTCGGCGCCCAGTGCCCCACGAACAGACCATCCCGTTCCTTGTCGGACGACTCGTTCTGAAAGTACTGCGTGGCACTGATCAGAATCGAAACGAACCCGGCCGCGTACAGAATGTTATGCAGTTTCATAGACTCCACCCCTCACCGGCCCGCACAGGCGACACACCGGCCCCACTGGAAAAACCGCACCCCACCCGGCGCGGGGTGCCTCGACCCTCCCAGCAGACTCCACACCCGGCCCGCCGAACGTACCCGATACGACCCTGTGAACCCACGCGAAAGGACTCCCCAAGATCGGCACGCAACCTAGTCAGTCAGAACTCAGACCCTCTGCTAGCGTGTGGAATACCTCACACCTGAACGGGGACGTATGTTCGAAACGAAAACAAGACCAGCGGCCAGCATCAAGACAGCTGCTACCCGCAAGGAGAAGTCGGAGACGGCTGCCCCCAGGGGTGCAGTCAGCACCTCACAGCAGGTTCCCCCGGCGCCTCGCCAGGTACCTGCGGGCAGAATTCAGGTACGCCCGGCGACCACCGGAGGCGCCGTGGAACAACGCACCGCCGTCCCAGCCTCCACGCGGCCATCGCTGAGACCCACGACCCCACCACCCGGATACATTCTCAACAAAACCACCGGGACACCCAGAACGGACCTGGACAACGTGCAACTCAGAAAGGCCAGAGCCTGGTATCAGGCGAATGCCGAGCAATACACACCCGAGGTCATCAGGCAGATACAGAAGAAACTGGATCTTCCTCAGACTGGCATTGTCGACCACGCTTTCCTCAATAACGTTGGTGTCTGGCAAGCCAGCTTCGATCTCCTGCTGGCCTCTGGCCGGGGAATCCCGGTGTCAGCCGACACCGAATCGTTCAACTTCCCCGCGAACGGGGTGCTGACCCCTGAACAATTGGCAAAAATGTTTCCCAGTGGTCTCAGTCGTCCTGAATCCATGATCCGGTATGTCAAGGACATCGAGAAGATTGTGCAGAACTGGGACACCTTGGATACAGCCGGGAAACGGGCCAGCGCCATAAAAACCCTGCTGAATCAGTACAGTCAGGGCAACGGATTCCCGGCACCCAACCTGCAGTCCGTGCAGATGAACCCAGGACGCAGCGGGTCTTTCAGTTCGACCTCCTGGAGAATCAAAATAAATGCGGCCTCTCTGAATGACACCATGAACCCGGAACAGATCCGGGAAACCATGGCAACCCTGTACCACGAGGCCCGGCACGCCGAACAGAATTTCATGTCAGTACGTTTGATGCTTGGTGCTGGCATGACCCCCGCCCAGATCGGCGAACAGACAGGCATCCCCAAAGAAGTCATCACTGCGGCCGCCCGGAAACCCGTCAATCCGGCCTCGGTGCAGGGAATAGTGGCAAATGAATTCTACCAATCGAGCTTCGGGGCTTACGCGAAAGCGCGTAATAAAACGATGAGCGATCTCAACACTCGCTATAACGAAATGCTTGCTGCTCGCGCCAGTTTAAGTAATCTGGAGGAAAAACGCCGAAAGGCAGCCAAGGCACTGGCCTCAGCCGCTACGCCCACACTCAGAACCGAACGGCAGCAGGACATGCAGCAACTCGACGCTCAGATCAGCGCGGCCAGGACCAGGGAAGCTACCGCCACCCGGAATTACAACACCATCTACGCAGCATATCGAGCGCTTCCAGGAGAACGCGACGCCTGGGATGCGGAGGGAGCCCTCCCGGTCGTCCGCTACAGGAACGGCATCAAGTGAACCTGTCCCGCCGCGCCTGCCTCCTGGCGACCCTGCTGCTGAGCGCCTGCGCAAAGGATCAGACCATGTCTATAGACTTCACCGCCCCCACCACCGCCATCCAGGAACTGTGCCGCCTGATACCCGAAACCGGCGATAAGATCAGCCTCGCGCAGCAGCTCGGAACTGCCACGCTCAACATTGACGTACTGGACATTCAACCTCCGCCCGGTCTGACCGGCCTGACCGTCGGCTCTACCGGACGCCACCTGTGGACGGAACTGACCTACCAGCAGGATCATCAACCGACCGTGGCTGAACTGGAAACCGCTTTCGGAACGCACCGGCAGATGCCGCCGGACAACGACGACTTCCACTCGATCGCGCGCTTCAACGTGCCGGTCAAGGGTGGAGAGTGCGTGGTGTTCGCGCACACCAACGACATGTTCCCCACGATCCCCCCCACGGCCACAGTCATGAGCGTCACCGTCCGGTACGAACCGCTGTAAAGCCGGTTCAGTCAGCCCCCGCCCCGCTTCAGCCTCCGCACCGCCCGAAGCGACCCAGCGCCGCGCGGCCCTCCGCCGTGCCGCCCGGCACCTCCGCGCCCGCCAGCGAGATGAACGACCACCCGCCCCGCGCACCATGCTCCACCACCAGATAGTGCGTGCCTGCACCCAGCGTCCGCGCCAGCGTCGGCCCGCGCCACCCCACCACACCATGCCCCGAATACGCCGCGTACGGCCCGGACACGCCCACCGCGCCCCAGCCGTCCGGCACGAACTCCGGCTGCCCCGCCCCCACGGGCACGCCCGGCCCCACCAGCCACAGGCGGGGACGGTAAGCCGCGTCGCACGCTGAACTGACGAACACCGCCACGTCCAACCGGAAACCCGCCCCGGTCGTCAGGGCGTACCAGTCGCGGCCTCCCGCGCGGCCCTGCACGGTGATGACCTTCGACACGGTCGGCTGCGGCACCCGGAACGCCGTGTCCAGCGTGCCGCTGCCCGGATTGAACAGCGGCTGATGCGCCCCCGCCCCCGCGCACAGCACACAGCCTGCCAAGATTGCGCCGCGCCACGCCCGTAGAGTTGTCATGATCGCAGTGTGCAGAACAACCAGGGAATTTTCCGTAGGTGAAGGTGCAACCGGGAGGGGAGACCTACTCGCCCGGTGTGACCACAGCCTGCACGCGGCCTACCAAACCATTTTGGATGGACTTCTCGCTTCAGCGTAATGGAATGTGCGGAAAGCATAAAAGCCTTGAATACTTAATATGGCAAGTTCCACCTGCGATTCTTGTACTTCGCGGTAGCCATAGCGGATTCCAATAACTTAGAGGTGATGTCTAAATGGCTAGTGATTTGCGGGAAAATATGGATTTTGAAGCAGAAGTTCGAAGGGTAGCTGAGGCTGTGTGGGGTTTGGATGCTGGAGATTGTAATCCAAAATACTATGAAATGGAAAAGAGTATAAGCGAGATCGATGGATTTGCTGAAACCCGCGAAACAATAAATTTGATCATGGTGACTGTTAGTACTAAGTTGGATAAAATTAAGTCTGATGTTAGAAAGCTTGGTGCGGCGGAGAGATTGGAGAAAAATCCTTTAAAACCAATAAAGAAATGGATGATTACAAAGTCGCAGTTGGATGCTCAGCTCATTAAGCATTGCCACGAAAATGGCGTAACCGTAAAAACCCTATCTCAATTTAGCGCTCTTTTTTTGACAATCATAATTACATTAAAATGAGAAGATCCACTCCTTTCGGGTCTGCCAGGGATCTTTCGAACGGTTCTACAGTCATCCCTGAAAAAGAATATATCGTTCCTGTTATGTACTTGGAGACAATGGATGTAGCAGGTAGATTTAGCAAGAAAAGAACTGTAAAGGTCAATGATATTGTAGAATTACTTCTTGAAGGTGAAATAGTTATTGGCACTGCGCCTTTTGGAAATGGTAAGAGCATGCTTGTACGTGAGGTTTTTGAAAAGATCTCAAAAAAGGTTTTATCTACTGAAAATAAAACGTCTATGGCTCTGAATAAAACTCCTATTACGATCAACTTGCGTGAACATTGGGGGCAAGACTATTCCGAAGAAATTTTAGAAAGGCATGCCAGGAAAATCGGAGTGAAAGATAAGGAAGGGGTTAATATTGCATGGAGAGCCGGAATGGCGCACATGTTAATCGATGGATTTGATGAAATTGCTGGACAGATAATTGCTCGTACGAGCGATGTAAAATTTATGAGAAATGCTAGATCGAAGAGTCTGGCTGGCACAAGATCATTATTGAGTGTTATAAATCCAAAATGCGGCATATTGATTGTTGGGAGGGATCATTATTTTGACGATAATGATGAAATGTTGCATGCCCTGGGGCTTCTTGATAAGAAAATTAATTTACTGTATATCGAAGAATTTACCGAAGAGCAGGCGAAGCAATACCTTAACAAGAAAGGAGTGAAAGGTGATATACCGGAGTGGCTGCCGAAAAAGCCGCTTTTATTGGGTTACTTGGCCCACAACAACATGCTTGATGATGCAGTAAAGATTGATGCATCAAATGGATTCGGATATGTGTGGGATACATTTATTGATTTAATAGTAAGGCGGGAGGCATCGCATGAACATGGCGTGATTGATGCCCCCACGCTCAGAAAGATTATGGAAAGGCTCGCCACTGCCGTAAGAAGTAGTGTGCAAGGAAATGGACCGATATTAAGCAAAGATTTATCGGAGGCATATACTCTAGAAACTGATTTAATACCCGATGAGGGTGTGACGATGCAGTTGCAGCGAATACCTGGATTGACACAAAGAGACCAAGATAAAGGTGCAAGATCATTTGTAGATATGGATATGATGGGCGCACTTCAAGGCAGTCGGATCGCCCGATTCGCCGTAGGTGAGATATATGATCTTGATTCTTCATCCTGGAAAAATGGTATTAGCCAGGCGGCAATAGAAACATGTATTCAGATTGTTAAGGATCGATCGGCTGGTGATATTGATGTTGCCAGATCGGTACTTGAGTCTTGCTGTAAGAGAGTATCTAGTAATTTTTCGATGCAAAATCAGAGCCAATTGCTTGCCGATTTGTTCTCCTCCCTTATTGAGTGTTCAATTCAGATGAATCTGGATGCAATTAGTTGCAACATTGGCATCAAAGGTGCCGTATTTGAAAGTCTAAGCTTAGATGAGGTCTCTCTGGTAAATATTAACTTTAGTGACTGCGTAATTAACAAGCTCGCAATAGATATAAGCAGGCACAAAGATATTGTATTTAGGGATTGCATTTTCAGTGAAGTTTCGGGTGTGACTCTTGCGGAATTTGAAGAGTCTTTAATATTTATCGATTGCCAAGTTTACAAATGCGATGAAATTGGCAGTAATGCGGCGATTATGAGAAGTTCCTTGCCTGCGCGAATTAAGGCGCTTGGAACGGTAATAAGAAAGCTGTACATGCAAGCTGGAGTTGGGAGAAAAAGAAATGCTTTCTTCAGAGGTTCTGACAGTCGGGACATTAGGAATGATATAGAAGTAGTTATTAAATATCTAATCTCTCAAGGTTATGCGCGAGAGTTCAATGAAGTAATTTACCCCAATAGGGAATATGCCCACAGAATGAAGGAAATCATTGAAAATCTTTCAACCAGCAGGGATGCAATTGTTCAAGAAATTTTACAAGCTTGACCATAAAAACTGGGTTGGTTAATGACTAAACTTCCAGCGCCAACTTGTCCACGTCGTTCAGCAGTGGCGTCCCGGCGGGGTACTCCCCGTTGAAGCAGGCGAGGCACAGGCCGGGGCCGCTGACGGCTTCGCGGATGCCCTGCTCACTGATGAAACTCAACGTGTCCGCCCCGATCAACTCGCGGATCTCCTCAATGCTGTGCGTACTCGCCACCAGTTCCTTGCGCGCGGCGGTGTCGATGCCGTAGAAGCACGGGTGCTTGATGGGCGGACTGGACACCCGGAAGTGAACCTCGGTCGCGCCTGCCTCGCGCAGCAGGTTCACGATCTGGCGGCTGGTGGTGCCGCGCACGATGCTGTCGTCCACCAGAATCACCCGTTTCCCGGCGACGGCGCTGGTGGGCGAGAGTTTCATCTTGACCTTCAACTCACGCGCTTCCTGCGTGGGCGCGATGAACGTGCGGCCCGCGTAGGGGTTCTTGTACAGGCCGTAATCGAACGGAATGCCGCTCTCGCGGGCGTACCCGATGGCGGCGCCGATGCCGCTGTCCGGGACGGGCACGACGATGTCGGCGTCCACCGGGTGCTCCTTGGCGAGCTGGTGGCCCATGCGGATGCGGCTCTCGTGGGCGTCCACGCCGTCCAGGCGGCTGTCGCTGCGCGCGAAGTAGATCCACTCGAACGCGCAGGGCGTGGGCTTGCGGGGTTCGACCATCAGGGAGTGCAGGCCCGTGCGGTCCACCCAGACGAGTTCGCCGGGCTGCACGTCCCGCAGCAGTTTCGCGCCGACCGTGAACAGCGCGCACGGCTCAGAGGCGATCACGTACGCGCCGTCGTCCCGCTGCCCGATGACCAGGGGGCGCACGCCGTTCGGGTCGCGGAAGCCCAGCAGTTGCGTGCGGCTCATCAGCACGCACGCGAAGCCCCCCTTGAGTTGCTTCATGGCGGCGGCCGTGGCTTCCACGAGGTCCATGTGGCTCTCGCGGGCGATCAGGTTCAGCATGACCTCGCTGTCGTTCGTGGTGGCGAACAGCGCGCCTTCCATCAGCATGGCGTTGCGGACCTCGCGGGCGTTCACGAAATTCCCGTTGTGCGCCAGTCCCAGGATGCCCTTGTTCGTGCGGGTCGTCAGGGGCTGCGCGTTGAAGCGCAGGTTGCTGCCCGTCGTGCTGTAGCGAACGTGCCCGATGCTCACGCGGGCGTTCGCGAGGCGCACGCTGTCCAGGCGCCGCTCGTCGAACACCTGCGTCACCAGCCCCAGGTCCTTCTCCACGTGGAACTTCTCGCCGTCGGACACGCACATGCCCGCCGCCTCCTGCCCACGGTGCTGCAAGGCGAACAGGCCCAGGTACGTGAACCACGCCAGGTCCGCCGGTTCCGGCGAGTACATGCCAAACACACCGCACTCATCCTGCGGCTTATCAAGAATCGGATCAAAGATCATGTGAGGCTCCAGAGGAACGGGAGGTGCGGGAACGCCGGTCTGGTCGCCCCCTCACCCCCGGCCCCTCTCCCACGCGGGGAGAGGGGAGAAGGGCGGTACAGTTCGGTATGACGGTGCGTGCGGTAAAGCGCGGGACGGTGCGGGCGCGGCAGTTGCGGCGCGATCAGACGCCCGAGGAGCGGGTGGTGTGGCGTGAACTGCGGGCGGGGCAGCTGGGCCTGAAGTTCAGGCGGCAGTGGCCGGTGGGTGGGTACGTGGTGGACTTCGTGTGTTTCGAGGCTCGCCTGATCGTGGAACTCGATGGTGGGCAGCACGCCGAGGAGTCCGCCCGTGCGTACGACGCGGCCCGCACGGCGGTGCTGGAGGCGGGTGGGTTCACGGTGCTGCGCTTCTGGAACAACGAGGTCAGGCAGAACCTGCCGGGCGTCCTGGACAGCATCGATCGTCACTGCCGCCAGCAGGGTCTGCTCCCCTCTCCCCCGGTGGGAGAGGGGTCGGGGGTGAGGGGGCGTCCAGACTGACGTCCCCGTCCACCGCCCGCCCGTGGTCATCCCAGGATCTCCGCGAGGGGGGTGGTGTGGGCGTGGGTGAGGGCGCCTAGGGTCACGCTCAAGTGTATGTGGTGCTCTGGGAGGGCAATGGTGACGGTGTCGCCGCCGGTGGTGCCGAGGCGGGTGTACGGGACGCCCTGGGCGGTGAGGGCCGCTTCGGTGCCTGCGTCGTCGGGGGTGGCGATGAGGATGCGGGCGTGCGCCTCGCCGTACAGCAGGGCGTCGGCGCGGGTTTCTGCGGGGGCGTTCAGGGTGACGGTCAGGCCGGTGCTCCCGGCGATGGCCATCTCGGCGAGGGCGACGGCGAGGCCGCCTTCGGCGCAGTCGTGCGCGGTGTCGGTCAGGCCCGCGCGGATCAGGTGCAGCGCAGCGTCGATGACGGCCTGTTCGCGGGTCAGGTCGAGGGTGGGGACGTGCCCGGCCTCGAGGCCGTGGACGGTTTCGAGGTACTGGCTGGCGCCGATGGTGTCGGCGTGCTCGCCGATCAGGTAGAGGGTGTGGCCCTCGCCCTTGAGGTTCATGGTGGCGCGCTTGGTGACGTCGGGCAGCACGCCGACCATGCCGATGGTGGGGGTGGGGTGGATGGCGACGCGTTCGTCGCCCTCGGTGTACTGGTTGTACAGGCTGACGTTTCCGCCGGTGACGGGGGTGTTCAGGGCGCGGCAGGCGTCGGCGATGCCGTGCACGGCGCGTTCCAGCTGGTAGTACACCTCGGGCCGGTGGGGGTTCCCGAAGTTGAGGTTGTCCGTGATCGCCAGCGGGGTCGCGCCCACGCAGGCGAGGTTGCGGGCGGCCTCGGCGACGGCGGCGGCGGCCCCGGTGTACGGGTCGAGGTACACGAAGCGCGGGTTGCAGTCGCTGGTCGCGGCGACGCCCATGGGGCTGCCCTTGACGCGCATGACGGCGGCGTCGGCGGCGCCGGGCACGACGACGGTGTTCGTCATGACCTGATGGTCGAAGCGCTGGTAGATGGGGCGCTTGCTGGCAATGGTGGGGTGACTCAGCAGGTCAGTGAGGACCGCGCCCAGGTCGCCGGGGACGGGCACGCCGCTCAGGTCACGCTCGCGCTTGGCTTTAATCTCGTCGGATTCGATGCCCTCGCGGGTGTACTTGGGTGCCTCGTTCAGCAGGTCCACCGGGAGGTCACAGACGACCTCGCCGCGCCACGTCAGGCGGTAGTTCGTGTGCGCCTCGACCTGCCCGATGGTCACGACGTCCAGTTCCCACTTGGCGAGCAGGTCCAGCAGGTCCTGTTCCTTGCCGGGGACCGGCACCAGGATCATGCGCTCCTGCGACTCGCTCAGGCACAGTTCCATGGGGACCATGCCGTCCTCGCGGGTGGGGACCAGATCGAGGTCCATGGTGATGCCCAGCCCGGCGCGGTACGCCATCTCGCAGGTGCTGCTCACCAGTCCGGCCGCGCCCATGTCCTGCACGCCCGCCACGACGCCCGCCTGGATGGCCTCCAGCGTCGCCTCCAGCAGCAGTTTCTCCATGAACGGGTCGCCCACCTGCACCGCCGGGCGGTCCGCCTGAGACGCGTTGCTCAGGTCGGCGGACGCGAACACCGCGCCGCCCAGCCCGTCCCGCCCGGTCTTGGACCCGACGTACACGATGGTGTTCCCGACCTCACCCATCGTCCCCTTGGCCAGATCCTCGTGGCGCAGCAGGCCCAGCGCCATCACGTTCACGAGCGGGTTCTCCTGGTAGCTGGGGTGGAAGGTCACCTCTCCGCCCACCGTCGGCACGCCGATCGCGTTGCCGTAGTGCGCGATGCCCTCCACCACGCCGTTCAGCAGGAAGCGCGTCCTGGGGCTGTCCGGGTTCCCGAAGCGCAGGGAGTCCAGCACCGCGAACGGCCGCGCCCCCATGGCGAAGATGTCGCGCAGGATGCCGCCCACGCCCGTCGCCGCGCCCTGCACCGGCTCCACCGCACTGGGGTGGTTGTGGCTCTCCATCTTGAACGCCACGCCCCACCCGTCCCCGATATCCACCACGCCCGCGTTCTCACCGGGACCCTGCAGCACCTGCGGCCCGGTCGTGGGGAAGTGACGGAACAGCGGGCGGCTGTTCTTGTACCCGCAGTGCTCGCTCCACATGGCCCCCACGATGGCGGCCTCCAGCGCATTCGGCTCCCGGCCGATACGCGTGACGAGCAGGTCGAATTCTTCGGTGGACAGGCCAAACGTGCCCGCACGGTCGCGGAGGGTGGCGGCTTGCGTCATTGAAGCTCCTTGCAAACCCGGGCGCGGCCCGGGCGGGGATGGATCGGGAGTGGGAAAGAGGGGGCGCGGGTCACGCCTGCGGTTTCAGCAGCAGGTTCAGCTGCCCGCGGTGGTAGCCGATATGGCGCAGCTGCAGTCCGAGGGCGAGGCGGCGGGGGCGGGTGCCGCCCGGCGTGGCGGCGCTGAAGACCTCGCCGTCCAGTGCGGAGTCGTCCGCCTGTTCCAGCCACGCGACGACCTGCGCGCCGGTCTGTTCCAGCGCGGCCAGGATCCGCTCGCGCGGGTCGGTCTCGCCGACGGGCGCGGGCTGGGTGCCCAGCGCCTGCACGCGGGCGTTGTCCTCCCACCCGAGGTGGTGGTAGTTCGGCGTGCGGTCGTCCAGGACCATCAGGCGCAGCCACTCGGCGATGTGCAGGGCGTGCCAAGCGGGGCTGTGGCCCATCCGGGGCGTGTGGAAGGCGTCGCCCGGCGCCTGCTCCAGCGCGGCGCGGAACAGCTCCAGTTCGCTGCGGAACTGCTCGGCCAGGTAGGCCGTCACGGCGCCCGGCGACGGGGGGGTCACCGGGACACCAGTGCGCCCTTCAGGCTGTCGAACAGGCCCCGCCCGTCCTCGCTGCCCAGCAGGGCCTCCACGGCCCGTTCGGGGTGGGGCATCATGCCGAGCACGTTCCCGCGTTCGCTGACGATCCCGGCGATGTCGTTCAGGCTGCCGTTCGGGTTGTCGGTGTAGCGGAACACGACCTGCCCCTCGCCCTCCAGCCGCGCGACCGTCTCGGGGTCGGCGTAGTAGTTGCCCTCGCCGTGCGCGATGGGCACCTCGATGACCTGCCCCTTCGTGTACGCGCCGGTGAACGCCGTGCCGGTGTTCTCCACCCGCAGGTGCACCGGGCGGCACAGGAAGTGCAGGTCCCGGTTGCGCGAGAGCGCGCCGGGCAGCAGGCCCGACTCGGTCAGCACCTGGAAGCCGTTGCAGACGCCCAGCACGAACCCGCCGCGTTCGGCGTGCGCCTTGACGGCCTGCATGATCGGGCTGCGCGCGGCAATCGCGCCGCTGCGCAGGTGATCGCCGTAACTGAACCCGCCGGGCAGGAACACCAGTTCCGTTCCCTGCGGGAGTCCGGCCTCGGTGTGCCACACGAACTGCGCGTCCTGATCGAGGAGCAGCTGCGCGGCGTGCAGCGCGTCGCCGTCGCAGTTGCTGCCGGGAAACTGGATGACGGCCGTCTTCACGCCCCGACCAGCTCCTCGCTCAGCTCCCAGCGGGCGTCCTCCATCACGGGGTTCGAGAGGACGTTCTCGGTGATGTCCTTCAGCTGCGCCTCCACCTCCGCGCGGCTGCCCGAGAGGGTCAGTTCGATGTACTTCCCGACGCGCACCCCACCCACGTTCCCGTGATCCAGGTGAGACAGCGCCCGCTCCACGGTGCGCCCCTGCGGGTCGAGAATGCTGGGCTTCAGGGTCACGAACACTTTCGCTTTAAACGTGGACATGGGGGGGCTCCTTCGGAGGGCAGATGGCAAGAGGCGGATGGCGGATGGTCAGGAGGGCTGGCGCAGGTGGGTCGTGGCGGTCGGCCATCGGCCTTCAGCCATTCGCGCCCGGTGCGGTCACGCGCCGGAGCATCTCGGCGTAGGCGTCTTCCACGCCGCCGAGGTCGCGGCGGAAGCGGTCCTTGTCCATCTTCTCGTTGGTGGTGGCGTCCCAGAAGCGGCAGGTGTCGGGGCTGATCTCGTCGGCCAGGACGACCGTGCCGTCCGCGAGCGTGCCGAATTCCAGTTTGAAGTCGATGAGGCGCACGCCGCGCGCCGCGAAGTACGGCACGAGGAACGCCTGCACGTTCAGCGCCAGTTCACGGATGCGGCTCAGCTGCTCGGGGGTGGCCCAGCCGAGCGCGACGGCGGTGTCCGTGTTGATCAGGGGGTCGCCCAGCGCGTCGCTCTTGTAGCAGTACTCCACGACCGGGCGGGACAGGGTGGTGCCTTCCTCGACGCCCAGACGTTTGCTGAACGACCCGGCGGCGACGTTGCGCACGATGACCTCCACCGGGATGATCGTCACGGCCCGCACGCGCTGCTCGGTCGGCGAGAGCAGCTCGATGAAGTGCGTGGGCACCCCCGCCGCCTCCAGCTGCGGGAACAGGTGCGCGGTGATCGCGTTGTTGATCGCGCCCTTCCCCATGATCTGGGCTTTCTTCACGCCGTTGAAGGCCGTGGCGTCGTCCTTGTACTCCACGACGTACTCGTGCGGGTTCGCGGTGGCGTACACACGCTTGGCCTTACCTTCGTACTTCAGTTCGCCTCGGCTTGCGGTCATGCGTCCTCCAGGGGGGTGGGGGCGGCCTGGGCGGGCGTGTCCCCGGAATGTAGGAAAAGCGTCCCCCGGCAGGCGGGGCGACGCTGGAATGTCGCGGTGCTGAACATGTGAAGCCTCCATCGCCGTCTCTCGGACGGACTTACCGCCCTTGTTTCACGGCGCGCGGCCGGGGCGGGGCGTCTCACAGGACGCGGGTGGAAGAAAAGGGAAGTGCAATCCACCCCCCACGCGGGAGGGCTGATCACCGCCTGACAGCGTAACACCCCCGCGCGCCGGAGCGCCGGGGGTGTTCAGAGGACTCGGACGAACGCCGCCCACGACGGGGCAGACCGCGCCGCTCAGTGGCTGTGCGAGTGCCCGCCCCCACGCTTGCCGCTGACTTCCTCGCGGACCTCGGCCACCACGAACGTGCAGGCCTCCGCGCAGGGAATGCCGCCCGGCACGCCGTTCAGGAACGACTGCGTGAGCTTGTGCCCCGCCCACAGGCGCGTGCGCAGGCACCCGCTGCACACGTCCTGCGCCACGTGCTCCACCTGCGCCGGCGTCGCCTTCTGCACCTTGGCGTAGATGCCGGTCTGCCGCCGCGCCGTGGTCGCCCAGGGCGTGGGCCGCAGCGCGTGGCAGTCGTGCGCGTACGTCTCCTCGATCACCGCCGGGTACACGTAATGCATGGCGCGGCGCAGGTCCGCCTCGCTGAGCACCGCCCGCCACCCGCGCGGCAGGTTCCGCAGCGTGTGCACGGGCCGGTGCTCGCCGCCGTCCGTGAAACGCACCTGATCCCGCACGCCCTCCGGCGTGACCAGCGTGGTCAGTTCCGCGCCGGGGCGGCCCTCGTCCAGGGCGTTGCGCAGCTCGAACACGCCCAGCTCCGGCGTGACCAGCACCTCCCCGACCCGCAGGCCCGCGCGCGCACCCTTCAGGAACGCCTGCCACGCCGCCTCGTGCCCGCGCTCGGTGTCCCCGCCCGGCCCGCCCGCCCCGCGCGCCTCCTCGGCGAGGTGCAGGATCACGTCCGCGACGGCCGCGTGCGTCCCGACCGGTCTGGCGTAGTACACCCGCTGGTGCCCGTGCGGGTTCTCCGGGAAGTCCGTGACGGTCCCGGTCAGGCCCATGTCCTCCGGGATGGTCTCCAGGGTGTGCCAGCCCTCGCTGGCGAAGAACGGCACGACCACCACGCGCGGCGAGCGCACCGTGTCCGGCCAGGTGCCCACCTTGGGGTCCTCATCCAGGAACAGGGCCTGCACCTCGGCGAACAGCCCCGCCTCGCGGATGCGCTCGGCGTTCTGGTACACGACCTTGTTGCTGTTCTCGTTGCGGGTCGTGCCGTGCCCCAGCACGATCAGCGCCGTGTCCTCCGGGCTGGCGTCCGGCAGGACCTCGCGCGCGCGGGCCAGGATCACGTCGGTCATGCTGGGGTGTACGCCGTACGGCAGGGTGTAGCGCACGGTCCGGCCGCCGATCACGCGGGCCACGCCCTCGGGCGGCACCGGCCCCTGGTGGCCCAGGCCCATCTCGCGCGGAATCACGGTCTCCGTGAAGTACCCCTCGCTGATGAACATCGGAATGACCGTCACGTCCGTGCTGGCGGTCGTCTTCAGCACCTGCCGCAGCGACGGTTCCTCCTTCCAGTACCCCTCGATCACCTCGTCGAACAGGTGACGCTCGCGGATCAGTTCCGCGTACCGGTACACCGCGACCGCCGACTCACCGTTCAGGTGAGACCCATGACCAATAAGCACCAGGGAACGCATACGCCCCGACTGTAGCGTCCGTCCCCGCCCGGAATTGTCCCGGAACATGCGGTCCCGGCCCCCGCCCGGTTAGACTGTGCCCCATGAGCGATCTCTATCAGGCAGACGGTTTCACGCCCAGCCCGGAACTCAGCGCCGAGCGCCGCACCAGCTTCAACGCCGCCCCGGAACTCGGGGACGGCATCGAGCCCGGCAAGGCCTACCGCGCCGTGCTGGAAACCAGCAAGGGCCGCCTGGTCGTCGAACTGCACGCCGACGACGCGCCCGTCACCGTGAACTCCTTCGCGTACCTGCTGCGCCACCACTACTACGACGGCATCAAATTCCACCGCGTCATCGACGGCTTCATGGCGCAGGCCGGTGACCCCACCGGCACCGGCGCGGGCGGCCCCGGCTACGACTTCGAGGATGAACCCAACCCGCACCGCCACCAGGGCAAGGGCGTCCTGAGCATGGCCAACCGCGGCCCGAACACCAACGGCAGCCAGTTCTTCATCACCTTCACCAGCACCCCCCACCTCGACGGTCGCCACACCGTGTTCGGCCGCGTCATCGAGGGCCTCGACGTCCTCGACCGCCTGACCCGCATCGAGCCCGGCCGCGCCGGCACGGCCGACGTGATCGAAACCGCGTACCTCGTCGAGAAATAAGTCGAGGGTCAAAAGTCGATGGTTGATGGACTGGGGATTGCCCCGATCCATCAACCATCGACTTTGACCCTCATACGGACTCCGATTGAATGGGCTGTAAAGCCCGTTCAATCCGAGCGAAGCGAGTGGAAGAAAAACGGGTTCCGGACGCGGAGCCGGCAATCCGGTGAAGTTCCGGATTGTTGGCGAAACAAACGGCAGTCCGTATCAACCCTCGTCCGGTGAGGCTTCCACGGCGCGGCGCACGATGGGCATGATCGTCAGGCCCTGCACGGCGATCGTGAACAGCACGACGGCGTACGTGGCGGTCACCACGTGCGTCCGGTACGGGCTGTCCGGCAGGCCCAGCGCGAGGCTGATGGCAATCCCGCCGCGCAGCCCGCCCCACGTGAGCAGCCGCACCGTGTACGCCCCGTACCCCTCGCGCGCCCGCACCAGCGAGAACGGAATGGCCACGCTGATCCAGCGGGCCGCGAGCGCCACGCCGATCAGCAGGGCGCTCGCCAGCAGCTGCGCGCCCGTCGTCTCGGTCAGCAGGACGTCCAGCCCGATGAACGCGAACAGCACGATGTTCAGCACCTGATCGATCGTCTCCCAGAAGCCCTCGACGTGCTCGCGCGTGCTGTCGGTGAACACGTCCTCCTTCCAGGCGGAGATCAGCAGGCCCGCCACGACCATCGCCAGCGGCCCGCTGATGCCCAGCGCGGCCGCCGCGACGTACCCGCCGATCACGAGGGCCAGCGTGATCAGGACCTCCACGGCGTGCTCCCGGATGCTGCGCAGCATCACGTACCCCAGGCCGCCCAGCAGCGCCCCGAACAGCAGGCCGCCCAGCGCCTCGCGCGCGAACAGACCCAGCACGCTCCCGGCGCTGACGTCCCCGGCGTGCCCGCCGATCCCGGCAGCACTCGCCAGCGCCAGGAAGATCACGACGCCCACCCCGTCGTTGAACAGACTCTCCCCGGCGATCAGCGTCTCGATCTTCACCGGCACCTTCGCGCGCTTGAGCAGGTCCAGCACCGCCACCGGGTCGGTCGGGCTGATCAGCGCGCCGAACAGCAGCGACCACATCAGGGACACGTTCAGGCCCACCAGCGCGAACACCCCGTACGCCGCGAACCCGATCAGGAAGGTGCTGATCAGGGTACTCAGGAACGCCAGCGTCAGGATGCTGCCCCGCTGCCGCAGCAGCTGCCGCGCGTTCAGGCCCAGCGACCCCGCGAACAGCAGCACACTCAGAATGCCGTTCAGGACGAACTCCGTGAAGTTCAGTGTGCTCAGCACGCCCGACGCCCAGCCGCGCAGGCCCGGCAGGCCCAGCGCGTCCAGCGCGATCAGCACGATGCTCGCCAGCGCCCCCGCCAGCGTCACGCCCACCGTGGTCGGAAAATGCAGGAACCGCTCGTTCAGGAACGCCAGCAGGGCCGTGACGCACAGCAGGATGGCAAACGCACTCAACATGCCGCCCACCATATCCGTCCGCGCCGCCCGGTGAACGCAAACAGCGCCCACACCGGGGCGCTGCCTGTCCTGCCTGTGGTGGGGTCAGTCGCGTTCGCGTTCGCGTTCGGCGTTCAGCTGCGCCTGAAGCTGCGCCTGACGCTGCCGCACGTAATCCTGCTGGAAGCGCGGCTCGTCGATCAGGTTCGTGCCGACCGTGAGTTTCCCGGTCGCCAGTTCCCGCATCGCCTGCGTCACCAGGTTCCGGTGCCGCACGCGCTGCTCGACCGGCAGCACGCTCGGCGCGCCGGAACGCAGCTGCAACGCACGCTTGGCCGTGACCACACTCAGTCGGTACTTGCTGTCCGTCATGGACAGCAGCTTGTCGATGTCTTTTTCCGCCATTCTCGCAACCTCCCTGAAACACGGCCGTCCCGCGTGGAGCGGGTGGGTGTTCCGTCAGCCCCCCACTGTAGCCCAGCGGGGGCGGGCACACCAAGCGCCCGTCCCACAATGCCCCCGCCACAACCGACGTTCAGGCGTTGTACGTGCTGCTGGCCGTATCGCCGCCCCGCCCGGTCCAGTTCGTGTGGAAGAACTCGCCGCGCTCACGGTCCGTGCGTTCGTACGTGTGCGCACCGAAGTAATCCCGCTGCGCCTGCAGCAGGTTCGCGGGCAGCCGCTCGGCGCGGTACCCGTCGTAGTACGCCAGGGCGCTGCTGAACGCCGGAACCGGCACGCCCCCCACCACGGCCGCCGCGACCGTCCCGCGCCACGCCGCCTGCGCGCCCTGCACGGCGTCCCGGAAGTACGGGGCCAGCAGCAGGTTCGGCAGGTCCGGCTGCGCGTCGAACGCCTCCTTGATGCGGTCCAGGAACGCCGCGCGGATGATGCACCCGCCCCGCCACATCTGCGCGATCTGCCCGTAATCCAGCGTCCACCCGGCGTCCCGCGCACTCAGCTGCAGCAGCTGGAAGCCCTGCGCGTACGCGGCGATCTTGCTGGCGTACAGCGCCTGCCGCACGCCCTCGATGAACGCCTCCCGGTCGGCGGGCGCCGCGAAGGTCGGGCCGCCCAGCACGCGGCTGGCCGCCACACGCTCGGCCTTCAGGGCGCTCATGGCGCGGGCGTACACGGCCTCCGTGATCGTCGCGGCCGGACTGCCGGCATCCAGCGCCGCCACCGACGTCCACTTACCCGTGCCTTTCTGCCCGGCGGCGTCCAGAATCACGTCCACCAGCGGCTGCCCGGTCAGGTCATCCGTCTTGGTCAGGATGTCGGCCGTGATCTCGATCAGGTAACTGTTCAGCTCGCCCTCATTCCAGCGGGCGAACACCGCGCCCGCCTCCGGGGCGCTCAGACCCGCGCCGTCACGCAGCAACTGATACGCCTCCGCGATCATCTGCATGTCGGCGTACTCGATGCCGTTATGCACCATCTTCACGAAATGCCCCGCGCCCTCCGGCCCCACCCAGTCGCAGCAGGGCGCGCCGTCGGCCACCCTCGCCGCGATGCCCTGGAAGATCGGCCTGACCGCCTCCCACGCCTCCGGATTCCCGCCCGGCATGATGCTCGGCCCGGTCAGCGCACCCTCCTCACCGCCCGACACGCCCGTCCCCACGAACAGCAGCCCGTCCGCCGCGAGTTCCCGCGTGCGGCGCGTCGAATCCGCCGGGTGACTGTTCCCCCCGTCGATGATGATGTCGCCGGGGCTCAGCAGCGGCCGCAGGTGCCCGATGAACTCGTCGACCGCCGCGCCCGCCTTCACCATCAGCATCACCTTGCGCGGAGCCTTCAGTTGCCCCACCAGTTCCTCCAGCGACCCCGCCCCCACGATGGACCTCCCGGCCGCGCGGCCCCCCGTGAACGCCGTCACCTTGCTGACCGTCCGGTTGAACGCCGCGACCGTGAACCCCCGGCTCGCCATGTTCAGAATCAGGTTCTCACCCATCACCGCCAGCCCGATCACACCGATATCCGCCACCGGGCCCTGCCCGCCACCTGTCGCCGCGTCATTCGTCATGCGAATAAGCGTACACCGCACACCAACCAGCGCCGGAAACCTGTCAACACAGCCCCCACACCGAACAACCCCCGCACGCGGCGGGGGCTTTCCTTTGGGGCCAGAGGTCGGATTTGAACCGACGACCTACTGATTACGAATCAGTTGCTCTACCCCTGAGCTACACTGGCGGGTACGAATTGAGCTGCTCCACGCGGAAGCTCAAAAAGTATATGGAGTGCGCCGGGGAGTGTCAAGGCGCCGGGTGCGGGCCTCGGTGGCAGCTCTATGCTGGCGGGCATGGTGACCGCAGGAACCCCGGAGGCGTTCGAGACGATTCATGGCGTGGCGGGGCCACTGGACTGGCTGTGCCTCGCGCCGCACCCGGACGACGCGGAGATCGGCGCGGGCGGCACCCTGATCCGGCTGGCCCGCGCGGGGCGCGCGGTGGGCATTCTGGAACTGTCGCGGGGCGAGCGGGGCACGCAGGGCACGCCGGACGTGCGCGTGGCCGAGTGCGCCCGCGCGGCGGCGATCATGGCCCTGACGTGGCGCGGGCAGCTGGGCCTCCCGGACGGCGAACTGCGGGACACGCTGGACGGCGCGCACGCACTGGCGTCGGTGCTGCGCGCGGTGCGGCCCCGCGTGCTGGTCGTCCCGCACCACCACGACCGGCACCCGGATCACTTCGGGACGTACCACCTGAGCAAGCGGGCGGTGCATCTGGCGCAGCTGGCGAAGGCGGACCTGGCGGGAGAGCCGCACCGGGTGGGGCGGGTGCTGCTGTACCAGGGGAACGCGGACATCACCCCGAACGTGCTGGTCGACGTGGAGGCCGTGCAGGACACCTGGGAGGCGGCGATCCTGGCGCATGAGAGTCAGTTCTCGGGGGCCGCCATCTCGGAGACGGTCACGCCGGAGATCGTGGAGCGCCGCCGCGCCCGCCTGACGTACTGGGGCACCCTGGCCCGCGTGCGCTACGCCGAGGCGTTCGAGGCGGACTCGGCGCTGCTGGTGGACCCGCTGGCACTGTAGGTCGCCCCTCGCCTGGGCCGGCCGCTCAGTCCTGCGGCGGCCAGTCCTGGTAGGGGAGGGCAGGGTGTGGGCGGCTGGCCAGCAGGTCCTCGATCTCGTCGGCGAGGTCCAGGCCGTACTTGTACGCGCCCTGCCCGGCGACCACGCCGCCGCCGTACTTCTCGCGGTAGTTGCCGGGTTTGCGTTCGAAGGTCATGGCCTCGGCGCTGGCGTTCGTCTGGGGCAGCACGGTCGTCAGGATCGGGGGGGTGCCCTCGCCGGTGCCGGTGAAGGCGCGTTGCAGGTCCTCGGGGAGGCGTTGCAGGCCCTGGCGGTGCTGGCTGCTCTGGCTCTGGTACTTGGTGATCAGGACGCCCAGGCAGTTCAGGCGCAGGTTGCGGGCGCGGCGGATCTCGGCGATGCGCCCGGCGATCTGCGGGATGCCGTAGGTGCTCAGGCGGTCGGGGATGGTGGGGATCAGGTAGTGGTCGCTGATTTCCAGGCCGTTCTGCGTGACGAAGCCCAGGTTGGGCGGGCAGTCGATCAGGACGTAGTCGTACGCGTCGAAGTGCGGCGCGACGAATTTCTTCACGACTTCCATCGGGCCGGTCGAGTAGTGCGTGCGGCCCGCGATGTCCTGCATGCGGTCCTGCACGTCGATCAACCGGATGGAGGAGGGCAGCAGGTCCACGCGGCCGTAGCGGGTGCCTTCTGGTAACTGGTCCATCACCTCGGGCGGCACGCGGTTGAGGTTGCTGGCCCCGCGCACGATGGCGCGCGTGGCGTCGAACGTGAAGGTGCCGTCGCCGCGCAGCAGGTCCAGGAACAGCTGCGCGAGCGTCTGCCCGTCCTCGTCGGCCCTCGCCCAGCGTTCCTCGCCGATCAGGGCCAGGGTGGCGTTCGTCTGAGGGTCCAGGTCGATGACCAGCACGCGCTTGTGCTTCATGAACGCCAGCGTGTCGGCCAGTTGCACGGTCGCCGTGGTTTTCGCCACGCCGCCCTTGAGGTTGATGAAACTCAGGACGACCGGGGCCATCAGAGTTCGCGGATCTTGGCCAGCACAGCCTCGGGCCGCACGGTGTAGTCGCCGGTCTTCTCCTCGACGTGCTGGTAGCGCACCACGCCGGAGCGGTCGATCAGGAACACGGCCCGGCCGCTGATGCCCCGGTCGTCGATGGCCACCCCGTACGCGCGGGCCACGTCGAGTTTCATGTCGGCCAGCAGCGGCACCTCGATGCCGTACTCGGCCGCCCAGGCCTTGTGGGCGTGCACGGAGTCGCGGTTCACGCCCAGCACGACCGCCCCGGCGTCCGCGAAATCATCCTGGCGGCCCGAGTACTCCGGCAGCTGCATGGAGCACACGGGACTGAAATCCAGCGGGTAGAACACCAGCACCACGGCGCTGTGGCCGCGGTAACTGCTCAGGGTGATCTGCTCGCCGGTCGAGGCGGGCAGGGTGAAGTCCGGCGCAGGCTGTCCCACAAGGCTCATGCCCAGCAGTGTAGCGGCCCTGCCCGGCCCGCGCGGGGCACCTGAGCGGACCCCACGCGGCGGGCGTCTTGAACCGCGTCCCGCTTCGCGCTCCCCCCGGCCGCGCGGGCCTACCCTGGGTGGGTACCGTCCCCGGCGTCTGCACCGTTCACGCCCTGCCCGCACCCCAGCCGGGACGGCCCCGAGGAGGAATTCCCAATGGCTGACGTAATGCCCCCCAACATGCTGAACGACCGCCCGCGCACCCCCGCCGGGCTGCTGAGCAACGCCGAGAAGGACCGCCTGATCGAACGCGGCTTCCTGGGCCTGTACCGCTGGTACACCGCCCGCAGTCAGGAAACCCGCAACTGGAACCCGGACCGCTCCTTCGACTGGCGCGCCCTGAACCAGAACCTCCCCAAAGAACTGATCACCGTCCTCGAAGGGTTCTTCGCGGTCGAGCAGTACGCGCCGGACTTCACGAGCAACCTCATTCACCTCGTGCGCCGCAGCCACGGCCGCTCGCACTTCCAGATGCGCTGGGGCAGCGAGGAAGAAAAACACGCGGACGCCTGGGAGAACGCCGTGCTGTTCAGCGGCCAGCGCAGCCCCAAGTGGATCGAGGAGTACAAGGACCGCCTGAAATCCCAGACCTGGGAACTGCCGTTCCCGGACGCCATCCACAACCTCGTGTACACCGTGTTCCAGGAGCGCGCCACGCAGCTGAACTACCTGAACATGATGAAGATCGCGCAGGGCAAGAGCGAGAAACCGCACCTGAAAGGCGTGAGCGACCCGGTCCTCGCGAAGGTCGCGCAGACCATCGCCGTGGACGAGGCCGCGCACTACAACTTCTTCCTGGAAGGCGTGCGCATGTACCTGTACTACTACCCGGAACGCACCCTGAACGCCATCCGGAACGTCATCGGGCAGTTCAGCATGCCCGCCGCGACCCTGGTGCCCAACTGGGAGCACTTCTACGAGACGGTGTACCGCGCCGGCATCTACGGCCCCCGCGACTTCCAGCGGGACGTGATGCAGGTCGCGTTCCGCAACATGGGCATCGAGAGCCGCAAGGCCCTGGAAGAAGGCATCCGCAAGACCCGTGAGGTCCCGGACTTCGACGGCGGGAACTTCAAGACGACCGCCATCTGGGACACCTTCGACTACGGCGCCGTGGAGGGCGACGTCAGGCGCCTGCACGTGAAGATCCAGGATTACGAGAAGGAGATCGGCTTCGACCTGTACGACCCGACCGAATTCATCGAGAACCCGGAGAAACCCGCGCCCGCCCCGGCCGCCGACGACTGATACGGACTCCGGTTGAACGGCCTGCTAAGCCACTCAACCCGGGCGGACTCGGAGGGCTGCGCCGCAGAGGAGCAGAAGCGGGTTCCGTCCGTTCCGATAACAACCCGGTACACGGGCGGGTGGAGGGCGGAACAGACCGCAGTCCGGTAGAGCGCAGTCCACCCCAAGCCCGCCTGAAGCCTGAAGCCCGCCCGCGCCCCGTGCGCGTGGCGGGCTTCCGCTGTCCTGTTCAGGGCGCGTGGTGGGCAGGACGGGACCGGGCGTGGCATGCTGACGGTGTTCCCTGCCCCTGGGGCGTGCCACGGCCCCGCCCTGCCGCCCCGGTTCTGCGGAAAGCGGCGCCGCCCCCACCCTGCCTGACTTCCCCTGCGTGACAAGGAGGCCGTGAATGACCCCGCCGACCCCCCCCTCCCCGAACCCGGCGCTGGCCGCGCTGGGGTACGCGCCGGACGACCGCGTGGTGATCTTTCATGCGGACGACCTGGGCATGTGTCAGGCGACCGTGAGTGCCTGCCTGGACCTGTTCGGGGCGGGCACGCTGTCCTCGGCGTCGGTCATGACGACCTGCGCGTGGGCGCCGGCCGCCGCCGAGGTCGCCCGTGAGTTCCCGGACGCGGACCTGGGCGTGCACCTGACCCTGACCAGCGAGTGGCGCACGTACCGCTGGGCGGCGCTCAGCACCCGCGACCCCGCCACGGGCCTGCTGGACGCGCAGGGCTACCTGCACGCCACCGTCGAGGCGGCCCGCCTGCACGGCATGCCGGCCGCCGTGCGCGCCGAGATGGACGCGCAGATCCGGCGGGCGCTGGACCTGGGCATCGAGGTCTCGCACGTGGACGCCCACATGGGCGCCGTCGCGCACCCCCGGTTCCTGAAGGACTGCGTGGACCTCGCCCTGCGGCACGGCGCGGTCCCCATGTTCCCACGCCTGGACGCCGCCGGGTGGCGCTCGCACGGCCTCGACGCGCGGGACGCGGCGCAGGCGGCGCAGTTCACGCAGACGCTGGAAGCGCGGGAACTGCCGCTGGTGGATCACCTCGTGATGCTGCCGCTGCACTCGGGCGGGGATCAGGTGCCGCTGATCGAGGACCTGCTCGGCAGCCTCCCGCCGGGCCTAACGCACTTCATCCTGCACCCCGCGCGGGACACGCCGGAACTGCGGGCCGTCGCCAGCGACTGGGAGGGCCGGGTGGCGAACCACGCGGCGTTCATGGACCCGCGCCTGCCCGGCATGATCGAACGCAGCGGCGTGAAGGTCACGTCCTACCGCGCCCTGCGCGCCCTGATCGGCGGGGTCCTGCCGTGAGCGTCCTCACCCCCGCGCCGGACACCACCTCGTCGCAGCGCTGGCGGTACGCGGTCATGAATTTCGGGCTGACCATCCCGGCGCAGACGGTGAGTTTCCTGCTGCTGTACTACGTGGACGACCGCCGCATGGACCCCGCCTGGGCCGCGACCGCCCTGACCGGCTTCGCCGTGTACAACGCCGTGAACAACCCGGTCATCGGGTTCCTGAGTGACCGGACCCGCTCACGCTGGGGCCGCCGCATTCCGTTCGTGCGTTTCGGGTTCCTGCCGGCCCTGATCCTGTTCGCGCTGCTGTTCTGGGCGCCGTTCGACGGCGTGAGCAGCCCGGTCGCGCTGCTGGTGTACTTCGTGGTCGTCTGGACACTCTGGGAGACCTTCAACACGGCGGTCGGCACCGGCTACCTGGCGCTGCTGCCCGAGATGTTCCGCACCTTTCAGGAACGCACGGACGTCGCGTGGCGCATGAACGCCGTGCAGGTCGTGGGCCTGCTGATCGGGCTGGCGCTGCCGCCCCTGCTGGCCGGGCTGCTCGGGTGGGGCGTCACGGCGACCCTGCTGGCCGCGCTGGCCGCCGCCGCGATCCTGTCCGGGCTGGGCAGCCTGTTCGAGCGTCCGGGCGCCGCCGCGCCGGGCCTGGGGTTCTTCCGGGCGGCGGGCGTCACGTTCCGCAATCCGGCGTTCCTGACCGTCGTGGCCGCGCAGACCATGCGGTTCTTCTGCACGGGCACGCTCGCGACCGGGATGGGCTTCTACGTGCGCCACAGCCTGGGCGAGACGGGCGGCGCCGCCACCACCCTGCTGCTGGCCGCGGCGTTCGTCACGGCGGGCGCGGCCCTGTGGCCCTGGCGGACCTTCGTGACCCCCCGCCTGGGCGCACGCGGCACGCTGATGCTGGCCTTCGCGCTGGGCGCCGCCGCACTGATTCCGCTGGCGCTGGTCAGCACGCTGGCCGGCGCGCTCGTCTCGACCGTGCTGTTCGGAGTGGCGCTCTCCGGCATGATCCTGATGGGCGACGTGATCCTGGGCGACGTGATCGACGAGGACGAACTCCGCACCGGCGAGCGCCGCGAGGGCCTGTACTACGGCATGTCCGGCTTCATCACCACCCTGAGCGCCGCACTGACCGCGCAGGCCTTCGGGGCCGTCACGCGCGCCAGCGGCTACGACCCCACCCTGACCACGCAGCCCGACGCGGTCGCCGGGGGCTTCCGCTTCTTCATGACCGCGCCGCCCATCGCGGGCGCGCTGCTGGCCGTCGCGCTGCTGGCCCTGTACCCGCTGCACGGCGAACGACTGAACGCCGTGCGCGCTGCCCTGGCCCGGAAACGACTGGAGCGGGAGCAGACCGCAGCGGGCGGAGGCTAGCCCGGCCCCCCGGCCCGCCGCGCCTGCACGAAGCGTTCCCGGCCGGTCAGGTCGGCGTGCAGCTGCGCCTCCCAGCCGTCCGTGCGCAGCTCGGCGGCCAGCGTGGCGGCGTTGCGCGGGTCGAGTTCCAGCCACAACTCCCCGCCCGCTGCCAGGGCGGCCGGGGCCTGTGCGGCCAGCCTCCGGGCCAGGGTCAGGCCGTCCGGGCCGGAGTACAGCGCCAGTTGCGGGTCGCGCTGCACTTCCGGGGCGGCGTGCGCGCGGTCCCCGTCCGGCAGGTACGGGGGGTTGCTGACGATCAGGTCGAACGGGCCGGGCACGCCCGACAGCAGGTCCGCCTGCACCCACGTGACGTCCAGGCCGTTCAGGGCGGCGTTCTCGCGCGCCAGGGCCAGCGCGCCTGGGCTGAGGTCCGTGGCGGTCACGGCCGCGCCGGGGCAGGCGGCCTTCACGCCCAGCGCCAGCGCGCCCGTGCCGGTGCCCACGTCCAGCACGCGCGGCCGGGGCCTGGACTGCACGCCCGGCAGCAGCAGGTGCAGCAGCCACTCGGTTTCCGGGCGGGGCACCAGCGCGCGCGGGTCGCAGCGGAGCCGCACGCCGCCCCACTCGACCTCACCCAGGATGTGTTGCAGCGGCTCCCGCGCCGCCCGGCGGTCCAGCAGCGCCGCGTACCGCGCCTGACCGTCCGCGCCGACCGGTTCGTGCGCGCGGGTCAGCAGCGCCGTGGGCGTCAGGTGCAGGGCGCTCAGCAGCAGTTCGCGGGCGTCCACCTCCGGGGAGGGAACGCCCGCGCTGCCCAGCCGCGCCGCGCCCTGCCGTAACAGGTCACGCAGCTGCACGCCCTTACCCGTGGCGGGGCTTGATGATCAACCGCCGGGCGTTGCCCTCCCCGATGGACTCGCTCATCACGTCCGGGTGTTCCTTCAGGGCAATGTGAATCACGCGCCGTTCGGAGGCCGGCATGGGCTGCAACTCGTGCGGCTCGCCGCTCTTGGCGACCTGCACGGCCAGCCGCTCGGCCAGCCTGGACAGCGCCTCGGCCTGCCGCTTGCGGTACCCGCCGATGTCCACCCGCACGCGCAGGTTCCCGCGGCCCTCCTGCTTGGCCAGCACGGTGTACGCCAGCACCTCGATCGCGCCCAGCGTCCGGCCGTCCCGCCCGGCGAGTTTCGCGGCGTTCTCGCCGGTGATCTCGGCTTCCAGCGCGTCGTCGGCCTGCGTGACGCTCACCTGCAGGTCCGGGTCGATGCGGGTCAGCAGGCCGCGCAGGAAGGCTTCCAGGGCGGACCTCGGGTCCTCGGGCGTCTCGGGCGCAGGCGCGGCGCTCAGGGTGGCGTCCGGAGCGGGCGGCGGCAGCTCGCTCTCGTCGGCGTCGCTGATGCCCAGCCCCGCGAGGTAGTCGTCGAGGTTCGTGCGGTTATCCATACCCCGCAGTCTAGCGCGGCCCCCTCACGATTTTCCCACGGACTGCCCGGCCGCGCGGGCCGCGAAGGTGCGGGCGCTGCGTTCCAGCATGTCGTACATCTCCTCGAACCCCTGCGCGCCGCCGTAGTACGGGTCCGGCACGTCCGCGCCCGGCGCGAGCGGATCGAAGTCCCGCATCAGCTGCAGGCGGGTGTGCGCGTCCGGCGGGGCCAGGCGGCGCGCGTCCGCGAGGTTCGCGGCGTCCATCGCCAGGATCACGTCCTGCTCATAGAAATCCGCCGCCGACAGCTGCCGCGCCCGGCCGTTCAGACTCAGGCCGTGGCGGGCCGCCACCTCGCGGCTGCGCGGATCCGCCGCCCTCCCCACGTGCCAGTCGCCGGTCCCGGCACTGTCCACCACGGCCGTCACGCCCGCCGCCGCCAGTTCACGCCGCAGCAGCGCCTCGGCCACCGGGCTGCGGCAGATGTTCCCCAGGCACAGCGCCAGCACCCGCAGCGGTCTTCCCGGATCAGTCATGCGCCCGATTCTGCCGGGCCGGAGCCCCGTACGCCACCCGGCGCACCAGCGACTCCACCGGCCCCCGCCCGAAGCGCGCCAGCCACCACGCGCTCAGCGGCAGCTGCGCCAGCCCCACGAGCAGCGCCAGCGCCAGCGTCTGCGCCGCGCCCCACGCCGCGAACTCACCGCTGTACGGGAACGCCTCGCCCGCCCCGGCCGCCGTGGCGTCCGACACCCACCCGAACCCCTGGTGCAGTCCGTACGGGTAGAAGATCAGCGTCATGACCACGCTCTGGGTGAGGTAGTTCGTCATGGCCATCCGCCCGCTCGCCGCGAACATCCGCCACGCGCCCAGCCGACCCGACGCGGCCAGCAGACCCAGCACGCCCACGTACCCCAGCGCGCCCGCCAGTCCGCCCGCCATGCGGACCGGCAACGCCAGCGTGCCCGCCGCGTAATCCGGGCGGGTATTCAGGTACGCCAGCAGCGCCCCCAGCGGCAGCCCCACCCCCAGTCCCCCCAGCGCCAGCCGCCGCAGCAGCGGCCGGTGAGCGTCCGGGCGGGTCAGCAGACTGGTCTTCGCGGCCGCCGCGCCCAGAAAGAACAGCGCCAGCAGCCACGGCCCGTTGAACAGGTTGCCCTCCCACAGCAGCGGCCAGAACTCCGCGGCGCGCTCCTGCACGTTCGCGGCGTAGGTGGGCAGCAACCCCGGCAGCGACGTGAAGCGCGGGGCGGTCTGCGAGGCGCTGCCCAGCGCCGCCAGCAGCCCCAGCCCCAGCCACCACACGCCCAGCACGCCCGCCAGTCGCAGCAACGCCCGCACCGTCATGTGCGCCACGAGCAGCAGCGCCAGCGCCAGCGTCGCGTAGTTGCTGATGATGTCCCCGTGCCACACCAGCACGTAATGCAGCGCCCCCACGACCAGCAGCGCCGCGTGCCGCCGCAGGAACACCCCCACCCCGCGCCGTGCCAGGATGCCCGCCGCACCCCACCCGAACAGCATCGCGAAGATCGAGATGAACCGCCCGTTCGCCAGCACGTCCGTCACGACCTGCGCGGCGCGGTCCACGCCCACCTGCCGCCACTCCAGCAGCCCCGCGAAATCCTGCATGTTCACGATCAGGATGCCCAGCAGGCTCAGGCCGCGCAGCACGTCCGGCAACACCGAGCGGTCCCGCACCGGGCCGGTGTCCTGCACAGGTGGGGCCGCATCGGGCGGCAGCAGCGAAGCGGACTCGGGCGCGGTCATTCCCGGCAGATTAACGCGGACCGGGGGTCACCACCAGCGGCCCGCGCGGCCCGAGGGTCAGGCCCGGCAGCGGCGTGGGGTCGCCCCGCACGGCCCGCAGGGAAGGCAGCGCCGCCAGCGTGTCGTGAATCAGCATCTGCGCGAGGTGCATGCCCAGGCACAGCCGCTCGCCGCCCCCGAACGGCAGGTACGCCCACGCCGGGGGTCTGCCCGCCCAGCGGCCCGGATCGAACCCGTCCGGGCGGTCCCACACCGCCGGGTCGCGGCCCGACAGGTACGGCGAGTACAGCGCCAGCGCCCCGCGCGGCAACCTCACCCCGTTCCAGTCGAGGTCGCGGCCCAGGCGGCGGCTGCCCATCCAGCCCGGCGGGAACAGGCGCAGCACTTCCTTCAGGACCGCCGCGTGATGCTCGGGCGCGTGCCACTGCGGATGCTGCGCCAGGAACCAGATCGCGTACGCCAGCGCGTGCGTGGTCGTGTCGTGCGCGGCGGCCAGCGACACCCGCGCCTCCTCCAGCCCGCCCGGCAGCGGGGCCAGCACCGCCAGCAGGTCATCGTGGCCCCGCCCGGTCAGGCGCACGTGCGCGAGGCGGCGCAGCTCGGCGTCCACCCGCGCGAACAGCAGCGGACGCGGAACCGCCGGCACCGGGAACGGGCGGCGCAGCGGCGCCAGGAACGCGTGCAGCAGCCCAGCGTCGAACTCCCCGCTGAAGTACGCGGCGTTCAGCAGGCTCAGCACCGCGCCGTCCGCCCAGGCCAGCGCATCGAACTCCCCGTCCGGCACGCCCGGCAGCGCCGCCCGCGTCCGCGCCTGCAACGCCAGCAGGTGCGCCCGCCCGAACCCCGGATTCATCAGCGAGCGCCGCCCCCCGTGCCCCGGCGCGTCCGACAGGATCACCCCACCCGACAGGTACGGCACGATCCGCGACAGGCTCCCCGCACTCCGGAACGTTCCCAGGTCCGTCAGCACCGCCCGGTTCCACGCCGCCCCCACCCCCACCACCGCCGGCAGGCCCAGCCGCAACCGGAACACGTCCACGCCCGCCGAGCGCGCCCGCGCCGCCCCCTCCCCGATCAGCGGCAGAGGACTCAGAGCCCAGTCCTGAAGGTGCCCGTTCCCCGGACGGGTCGGCGGTTCAGGCAGCGAGCTCAGACTCCGGATGGCCACACCTCCGTCCCGTGGGGCACCTGACGGCCGTCGAGGTCGTCGAAGGGCAGGCCCAGCAGTTGTCCGGCGCCGTTCCAGCCGCTGAGGATGCTCAGGGGCACGCCGCCGCCGGGGTGGACGGTGCCGCCCACCTGCGCGAGGTTCCGGGCGTGCGGCAGCGTCCAGCCGGGGCGCAGGCTGCCGCTCAGGCCGTGTGGGGCGCGGCCGTACAGCGCGCCGGCCTTGGCGGTGCGGGCGTACTCGGCGGGCGACAGGGCGCGCCATTCCTGCACGGGCAGCGGGCCGCCGTCAGTGGCGCGCAGCCGCTCCTGGAGTCGCGCCAGGAGCCACGCGCCGTACTCGCGCGGGTCGTCCGTCAGGCCCGGGTCCGGTGGGGCGTTCACGAGCAGGAAGGCGCGCGTGCCGTCCAGGTGCAGGTACAGCGTCGGGTCGCGCGGCAGGCGGCCGGCGCGGATGTCCTGCCATTCGCGGGCGTACTCGGCGGGCCAGTGGATGTGGTGCGCCTGCCCCCGGTCCTCCGAGAGGCGCAGTTGCAGCGCGAAGCCGCTCACGCCGCGCGGGGTGGGTTTCTCGCTCTCGCCCAGCCAGGAGAGCGTGAGGGCGCGGTCGGCGGCGCTGACCCAGGCGTCCGCCGCGAAGGCCCCCTGGCTGGTGTGGGCGCCCAGCACCTGACCGCCGTGCGTGCTGAGGCTGGTGACGCGCGTGCCGAACTCGAAGCGCACGCCCAGCGCCACCGCCTGCGCGTGCAGCGTCCGCGCGAGATCCAGCAGGCCGCCGCGCAGGTGCCACACGCCGTACCCGAGTTCCACCCACGCGATGTTGTGCAGCACGGCCGGCGCGCGGTACGGGTCGGCACCCAGGTACGTGGCGAAGCGCAGCCAGAACGGCGTCATGAACGGCCCCGAGCGCACCAGTCGCCGCAGCGGCACGAGCGGCGCGGCCCGGCGGCCCCGCGTCAGGGCGTAACGGGCCAGCCGGGCCGGGCCGGGCGGCGGCGCGAACAGGAAGGTGTCCTGCGCGTCCAGGTACATGCGCCGCGACGAGGCCAGCAGCGCCCCGTAGCGCCGGCCCTCGGCGCGGGACAGCTGCGCCAGCGTGGCGTCCAGGCTGCCCGCCACGTGCAGCGCCTCGGGCGCGAACAGCCGCCCGCCCGGCGCGTGGTACGTGGTGGTGGGCCGAGCGGCCGACAGCGTGGGCAGGGGCAGGTCCAGGCGGGCGTGCAGCGCCCGGAACACCTGCGGCATGGTCACGACCGTCGGGCCGCTGGAGAACTCCGGGAAGCCCAGCGCCGCCTTCCCACCGGGACCGTCGAGTGCGTCGAGCACCGTCACCCGCGCCCCGGCGCGCGCCAGCCGCAGCGCCGCCGCGAGGCCCGCGAAGCCCGCGCCGATCACCGCGACGTGCTGTGGCGTGCGTCTCACCGGGGCGCCCCGGACGGGCGGGTGGAGGAGGGGATCACGAGGCAGAGCATAGAGCACCACCAGCGCCCTGCAGGGTCGGATGCGACACGCTCAGCGGGGCGTACTGACCGAGTACGCCAGTAGCGGCTCGCGGCTCAGGACCCGCCCGGCCCGCTCGACCCGCAACTCGCCGCCCGGAGCCCGCGCGGTGCCCACGACCAGCACGTACGCGTACCCGCCCCGGTTCCAGCGGTACTCGTCCCGCCTCCCGTCCGTGACGTGCATGCCGCCCGTCAGCTGCACGCCCGGCGTGCCGTCGCGGTTGCGGCTGGCGTACGTGACCCGCCCACCGGCCTCCCACACGGTCACGCTGTGCCGCGCGGTGGCGGCCAGCACCGCCGCCTGCGGCACGTAGCGGCACGCGAACGACCCGGCAGGCACGCGGAACCCGCTGACGCGCGTCAGGCGGTAGGCGGGGTCCTGCACGTTCTCCACGTTGCTGCTGTGCACGAAGAACCCCGGCGCCTGTGCTGCGCGGCCCGCGAAGGTCAGCGGCGTGTACACCTGACCCGCGCCCGCGTCGTCCGCGCCGACCGTCACGGGCACCTGCGAGCGCACGCCGCCCACCCACTGCGTCAGCGTGCCCGCCCCGGCCCCCGTGCCCGACAGCGCCAGCACCCGCCCCGGCGCATCGCACCAGAACCGCACCGGCTTCCACGCGCCCGCGCCCACCTGCGCGAACGACGCCTCGGTGAACCCCGCCCCGGACGCCACGGGCAGGAACGACAGCAGCAGAGCGGCAGCCAGACGGACCCGGTGGGACGACATACCCCGAGCCTCCGCCCCACACCTGAGCAGCCCATGAAGCCCAGTCCGCCCGGCCTTCAGGAAAGTTCCCCTCTGCCCAGGGGGTGAGGGGTCACTGTCTGTACTGGCGGCCCTTCCAGGTGACGGTGCGGCGCAGGGCGCGGCGGTACACGGGCAGCGCCAGCAGCGGCGTGAGGGGTCCCAGCAGGCCCTCGGCCAGGTCGGCGGGGGCGCGGCGACCGGCGACCACGCTGACCAGCGTGCGTTCCAGCAGCCCGGCCACGCGCAGGGCCGTCCAGCCGGGGCCACGCAGCCAGGGGCGCAGCAGCCACGGCAGGGTGTACGCGCCCAGGTGCCCGGCGGCGGCCAGCAGCAGCAGGGGCCGCGAGTGAAAGTGCAGCGGCAGGACGTTCTTGCCGAAGCCCGCCACCGACTCCGGGTACGTGCGGTACATGCGCACGCCGATGCACGCGCGGCCCAGCGCCGTGGACACCAGGAAGCCCTGCGCGCCCAGGTGCTGCGCGAGGCGGGTGTCCTCCAGCACCTCGGCCCGGACGGGCGCGTACCCGCCCACGCGGGTCAGCGCGGCGCGGCGGAAGGCCATGACCTGCCCGTTGGCAATCGAGGTCATGGGGTGGCGCAGGTGCGTCAGGGGAAACGGGAAGTACGACAGCACCGCCGCGTCCACCAGCGGCGTCAGCAGGCGGGCGCCCAGGCCCGCGTTCGCCTGACGGGGGTGAACGCTCAGCAGGTCCGCGCCCGAACGGGTCAGTTCGCTCAGCAGGCCGCCCAGCGCGCCCGCGTGCCAGTCCACGTCCGCGTCCGTGAAGATCAGCACCTCGCCACGCGCCGCGCGCAGCAGTTGCTGGCAGGCCCAGGGTTTCCCGTTCCAGCCGTCCGGTCTGGGCTCGCCCGTCAGGACCCGCGCGCCCAGGCGGCGGGCCACGTCGGCGGTCCCGTCGCGACTGCCGTCATCCAGCACCAGCACCTCGAAGGCCCCCTGGGCCAGCACGCCGGGCAGGGTGCGCGGCAGGTTGTGCGCCTCGTCCCGCGCCGGAATCAGGATGGACACGCGCGGCCCCCCGCGCGGGGTGGGCGCCGGGCGCAGGCGGGGGAAGGTGATGGCGTTCACGGCCAGCACCGCCGCCTTGGTCGCCAGCCACCCCAGCAGCAGCGCCTGCACGGGCCGCTGCGCCCGCTCCCACCCGGCAGTCCAATGAATCCTCATCCTCTGTCCCCGGTGATCCAGGCCAGCAGCCTGGAGGGCAGGTCCACCCGCTCCGAACGGCTCGCGCGGCCCGGCACGGCCCGCAGGTATCCGGCGGGCGGGGTCTCCGGGTCGCTGTCCAGCAGCTCGGCGTCCAGCGCGGCCAGTTCACGTTGCAGGGCGCCGTCCAGGGCTGGCCCCACCACCGGCCACCCGAAGCGCACGAAGGCCTCGGGCGCCTGCGCGCCGCGCATCACGACCCGCAGCGCCACCGGCACCAGTGGCACGCCCGCCGCGCCCGCGATCCACGCCGCGCCCGGCTGCGCGGCCCGCAGCGGCCCGGCGGGTTGCACCGCGCCCTCCGGGAACACCACCAGCCACCCCACCCGCGCCCGCCGCACGCCCGCCCGGACCTCGTCGGCCCGCACCGCGCCCACGCGCCGCAGGAACGGAAAGCGCGACAGCTGCCGCGCGCCCATCAGGACCGCGAAGTCGCTGCCTGCCCACAGGGCCGCCTCGCGCAGCACGTACCCGTCCCACCAGGAGTGATGGTTCGGCGCCAGGACCGCGCCACCCGCCGGGACCGGCCCGCGCACCCACACGCCGCCCAGAGAGCCGCGCACGCTGCGGCTCACGCTGCGCGACAGCAGCCACGTCGCCCAGGCGTGCCGCCCGACCCCAGATGGCCCGGCCCCAGGCTTACCGGGCACGGGCCACCGCACGCCGCGCCGGACGGAGCGCCCGCGTCAGGCCCAGACCCGCCAGCATCGCCGCCAGCGTCACCGCCGCCTCGGCGTAACGGCCCACCAGTACCAGCCCGCCCGGCAGGAAGAACGCCTCGATGGCGTACACCACCCGGAAATCCAGGCCCTCACCGGCCCGCCGCGCACCGGGCAGCAGGCTCAGGGACGGCACGCGGCTCGCCTGCACGTTCCCGTCCACCCGCTCCAGCCAGCCGGGCAACGCCCAGCCCACCCCGGCCCGCCCGAACAGCCCCGGCGCCAGCCCCGCGAACACCCACGACAGGCCCCACCCGACCGCCCACCACCCCAGGAAGTTCTGCACCGGCGCGCCCGCCCACAGCGGCAGCGGGTCCGTCCACGTCCAGTACCCCTGCGTGGTCATCAGGGGTTCCAGGCCCACGTCCCACAGCATCATCAGGGCGCCCGTCAGCCACGGCCGTCCGCGCGACAGGCTCGTGGCCGTCAGCGTCAGCGCGAACCACCCCAGCGGCACGATCAACGGCACGGTCAGCAGCGTCGGCGCGGGCGCACCCGCGTACGTGTACTCCCCGAACGGAATGCCCGTCCGGCTCCCCAGCAACTCCACGCCCAGCCCCACCCCGAACGACACGACCAGCATCAGCGCCGCCCGCAGCCACCCCACCCGCTCCCACACGAACGCCAGCGCCGCCGCGCACAGCGCCGCCGTACTCGCCAGCCCCAGCACCGGGAACCCTTCCGGCCACAGCGGCACCGGAATCTTCAGCGCCACGTACAGCGCCACCAGCGCCATCCACGGCCGCGTCGCCGCCAGCAGGCCCGCCAGCCGCTCGCCCAGCACCTCCGGGAACGCCACGCCCAGCGCGTCCCCCGCCAGCGCCAGCACGCCCGACAGCGGCAACCCCAGCGCGATCAGCGCCCAGCCCACGGGATTCCCGCCCATGACCAGCAACGCCCCCAGGAACGCCACGCCCAGTGCCGCGAACGCCAGTCCGGCGCGCCACACGGTGGGGGAGAACCTCACGCCCGCACCGCCGTCAACGCCGCGAAGTACGTGCCGGTCGCCTCCGACACGTCGTCGGGGAGGGCTGCCAGCGGCCACCAGCGCACCTGGGCCGCATCATCCGAGGCGCGCGGCTCCCCACCTGCAAAGTCGGCCGTGAACACGTGCGTTTCCCAGGCGACCACGTTCCCGTCCGGGTACGCGTGCCGGTGAGGGAACACGCCCAGCGCCCGCAGCGCGCCCACGCTCAGGCCCGTTTCCTCACGCAACTCGCGCCGCGCGGTCACTTCCGGCAACTCCCCGGCCTCCGCACCTCCACCCGGCACGTCCCACAGGGCGTTATCGTCCCGGCGGACCAGCAGGACGTCCCCTCCGTTCATGACGGCAATGCCCGCCCCCATGCGGCGCCGGGGTACCGGTGACCGCCACGCCCGGAGCTTCCTCTGGAGCCAGCCCTCGCTGTTCATGCCTACTTCCACCGTCGGCGCGTCAGGTCTTTCACGAGGACCTGCGCGGCGTTGCGGCCGGAGGCGCCCATGATGCCGCCGCCGGGGTGGGTGCTGGCGCCGGTCAGGTAGAGGCCCTGCACGCCGGGCCAGCGGTACTGGCTGGCTTTCATCCAGGGGCGGAAGGAGAACATCTGGTCGAAGCTCATTTCGAGGTGCATGACGTTCCCGCGGTGCAGGCCGAGGTTCGTCTCCAGCCACTGCGGCGTCTGCACGAGTTCGCCGACGATGGTGTCGCGTGTGCCGGGCGCGTAGTGCTCGAAGGCGTTCAGGATGTTCTCGCGGGCCTCGGCGGTGCGGGTTTCCCAGGAGCCGCTGCTCAGTTCGTAGGGGTAGTACTGCGCCCAGAGCCACAGGGCCTCGCCGCCGGGCGGGGCGAGCGAGTCGTCCACGGCGCTGAAGCTCATGGCGATCAGGGGCGGGTCCTTGGTGGGTTCACCGGCGAGGTACTCGCCGTAGCCTTTCATGAGTTGCTGTTCGTTCTTGATCAGCAGGCCCAGGCCGACGCGGCTGTCGGGTTCCTTGTGGTGGCGGTACTTGACCTTCTCGCTCAGGGCGAGGCGCAGGACCATGCCGAAGCCGTTGCCCACGCGGACCTGCCGGGCGGCGGCGGGTACGAACTCGTCGGGGAGGGCGCCGGCGGTGGTCAGGATGTGCGCGCCGGACACGACGGCGCGGGCGGTGTACGTCTCGCCGTTCTCCAGCCGGATGCCCTGAGCCTTCCCTTCTTTCACGAGGATGTCCTTCACGGGCGCGTTCACGAACACCTGCCCACCGTCCGCCTCGATGGCGCGTTTCAGGGCTTTCGTCAGGCCGCCGCTGCCACCCTTGGGCCGCGCCACGCCGCCCTCGTGGTACAGCGGGTGCCACAGCAGGAACGGCGCACTCAGCGGATCACTGGGCGGGGGGCCGCTCTGCGCCGCCATCCACACCAGCGGGGCACGGACCCGCTCGTCCGTGAAGTACTCCTTCGCCACGTCCCCGTACGGACGCAGGATGCGGGGCAGCTGCTCCATCCAGTCCTTGCCCTTCCCGCTGGACACGACCATCCTGCCCATGTCCAGCGGCCCCGGCGCGGAGTTGAACAGGTCCGCCACGGAGCGCGCAAACGGCGTCCAGTCGTCCAGGAATTTCGTGTACGCCTCACCCTGACCGGGGAACAGCGCCTCCAGTTCCCGCGCCGTGCGCCCGGCGTCCCGGTGGATGAACCAGGGCGTCTCGCCGTCCGACGCGTGGAACATCGGGTCCACGTCCAGGTAGTGCAGGCCGTGCCGCGTGAGTTCCAGTTCGCGCACCACGGGCGTCATGCGGATCAGGATGTGCGCGCTCCCGCCGTAATCGAAGCGGTATCCCGGCACGAGTTCCTCGGTACTGACGGCGCCCCCCACGATGTGTCGCCGCTCGAACACGCCCACCTTCAGGCCCGCCTTCGCGGCGTACGCGGCGGTCACCAGCGCGTTGTGGCCCGCGCCCATCACGATCACATCGAAATCCGGCATCCCGCGCAGTCTGCCACGCCCGCGCCAGGGCAGAGCGTCAGCAGGCACGCAGAATGCGGCGGAGTGGGAGCGTGGCCGCACGCTGGGTGGAAGGAGCATTCCGATTGACCCGTTCGTAACAACGGTCGATCCGGGCGGCGCGAGCAGGAGCAAAGCGGGTTCCGGGTGTCGAGTTGATCACTCGGTGTTCTTCCGGGAGGTCAACGAAGCAAACGGAATCCGTACGAGCGATTGGGTGAACTTGATTTTCCGTTGTATAAATACAACAATACGTGGCATGGTTGCCAAGTCCGCCGGGCGTTCCGCCGCTCTTACCCTTTTCAACCGACTCCCTGTCTTGCGGGCCGAGCGGGGCCTGTCCCGTCAGGACCTCGCGGCTGCCGTCGACGTGAACTACCAGACTATCGGTTACCTCGAACGCGGCGAGTACGCGCCCAGCCTGGACCTCGCCTTCCGCCTCAGCGACTACTTCGGCCTGCCCATCGAAGCGATCTTCTCCCGCGCGCCCTTCACGCCCCTGAGCGAGAAAGTTTACGGAGGTCCATCATGAACGCTGTCATCCCCGTCCGTCCCCTGCCCACACGGGCCCGCCGCCGGATCGTCACCGCGTACGCCGCCGGCTCCCTGGGCACCCTGATCCTGCTGGCCCTGCGACTGCTGGGGTTACTGGACACCGTGAACGACGCCCTGAAACCACTCCTGCTGGGCGCGTACCTGCTGGCCTTTGGCGTGTTCCTCTACGGCGCGGCCTACCTGGTCTTCCCGGCGCGACTGGGCCTGCCGCAGGGCCACAAACTGGACGAACGTGAAGCCGTGCGCGTGGCGCAGGCCAATTCGGCCGCGTACCGGGGGCTGACTCTGACGGTCCTGCTGGGCGCGGAACTGGTGTTCTTCTTCGGCGCCGACCTGTCTGCCCTGCAGGGCCGCGCTGACGGCGTGCAGGGCGTGGCGCTGCTCCTGCTGCTGGTCCTGCCGCTCCTGCCGACCGCGATTCTTGCCTGGACCGAACCCGACACAGGTGAGTAATACGGACTCCGGTTGAATGGTTTGCAAAGCCGTTCAACCGGAGCGGAGCGAGTGGGAGCAAAGCGGGTTCCGGGCGTGGAGTTGGCAACTTGGCGCCTTCCCAAGTTGTCAACGAAACAGACGGAATCCGTATAGCCCCAGTACGCGCCCGTCAGACAGAGGCGAGTAAGAGGGCGGGGGGTACGCTGCGTGGCATGTTCGGTCGCCGTGTGCCCCCCCATATCGTGTTCGCCTCTAGCGTTGCGCTGGCCGTGCTCTGCGCGGTCCTGGCGTTCCTGGCCGCTCAGTCCCAGAGCTGGGTGTGGGCGGGTGTGGCGGCGGTGCTGGCGGTGTGGTTCGCCGTGGACGCCTTCCGGTCGTTCTCGTGGGCGCAGGCGAAGAAACGTCAGGATGCCGAGAAGGCCGCCCAGAACGGGCACCGCTGAGCGGTCGGCTCGTTCCTTTCACGGGGCCGTGACTATCCCCCTGCCTGGCTTTTCCTGATCCAGTAGCGCATGGGTTTGGGCGTTTCGTGGTCGTCGCCCAGGTCCTTCCAGCTCAGGGTGGTGGTCAGGTCCGGGCGTTCCGTGTAGCCGCGCGCAGCCCAGAAGGCGTGGTGCGTGCGGTACGGGGTGGGCCGCGCCGGGTGGTCGTCCGGGCGCTGCACGGCGCAGAACGCGGTGGTGTTCAGGCCCAGGCGGGCGGCGTGGGCCTCGCGGTGGTCGAAGAAGGCGTGACCCAGGCCGCGCCCGCGGTACTCGGCGGTCAGGACGCTCTCGCCCAGGTACAGCACGTCAGCCGGGTCGAATTCCGGGGCGTGCAGCGGCGCGCGGATGTCGTCGGTCTCCTGCGTGAGCGGCAGGGCGCTGCTGGCCCCGACGACAGTGTCGCCGTCGCGGGCCAGCACGATGATGGCGTCCGGGGCGTCCAGGTACGTCTGCAAGTAGCGTTCCTCGTAGGCGGGGTCGCCGTCGTACAGGTAGGGGTACGCGCGGAACACCAGCGTTCTCAGGCGGGCCAGCGCGGGAATGAACGGGGCGAGGTCCGGGCCGCCGACGGTGGTGACGCTCAGGCTCAAGCGCTGCCCTGCTCGACCTGCCGGGTCCAGTCCGCGAGGTTGTAGTAGTTGGTGACGCGGGCGATCTTTCCGCCGCGCACGTCGAAGAACGCCCCGACCGGCAGCACGTAGCGCTGCCCCTGCGCCTCGGGCAGGCCGGGGTCGGTTTTCAGGTACTCGCCGTGAATGACGAACTCGGCGCTGGCGCGCGTGCCGTCCGGGGTGGCCATGACGACCACGTCCTCGGCCCGCTCGCGGTAGTGGGCCTCCATCTTGGCCAGGAAGGCACCAAAGGCGTCCAGGCCGGTCTGCGTGTCGCCCTCGTTGATGTCGTGGCGGACGTCGTCGGTCAGCAGGGCCAGCATGCCCGGCGCGTCGCCGCGGTTGAAGGCGTCGTAGTAGGCCTGCACCAGTTGCACGGTGTCGGGTGTCGTGACGTCGGTCATGCCGGTCAGGATACGGCAGCGCGGTCGACGCGCCCGGTCAGGGGACACGGACTCCGGTTGAAGGGTGGGCACCGACCGGTTCCATCCGGGCGGGGTTGACTCGCAGAGCGGCCCCGCAGGGGAGGAGCGCGACGGATAGGGGGGGTGTGGAGGTGAACGAACCAGACGGAGTCCGCATGAGGAGGCGTGAGGTCCAGGAGGACTGTCCGGGAGAACGACGTTCTGGACGTTCTTTTCTGGGATGGGGGTGCGGCCGGTGATGGCCGGGTGAGGGGGCGGCAGCTGGAAAGTCCTCATGAGTGTCGGTCATGCTCCGGTGCGCCCGCACCCGGCGCGCTCCCGTGGCGGCCGGCCGGGTGGGTGAATGTGCAGTTGACGGCGATAAACTCTGCTACTTTAGGAACAATTTACCCACACCTGCCGCGCCCCGAACGCCCAGGAGCGCTTTCAACGGAGGAGTCAACGCGTGAAATCAATCCGGTACATCGTTACCCGTCCCTGCCTTCAGGAAGGCAGCCTGCGCCTCCTCAAGTACCTTGAGGGCACCTTCCCGAACGCGGGGCCGGCCGTGCTGGTCGACGAGAAAGGCGAGGAGCACGCGGTGCAGGTGGACCTGGACCGCCTGCGGGTGTGGGGCATGGGCGGGCTGTACCACGCCCATCACCTGGGTGTGAACGACGTGCTGATCCTCACGCTGCTCGCGCCCGGGCGGTATCAGGTGGAGACGGTCGTCAAGCCGCACGCGCCGCAGCCGCCGCCCCGGCGGGAGGTGCCGCGCGTGCCGGAGACGCGCCGGGTCGTGGTGTCCGCCACGCCGCACGTGCGCGAGGTGCGTCTGCAGGAGGTCCGGCCGGAAGCGCCGGCCGCGCCGCCCGCCCCCCGTGCGCCGGAGCGGCCCGACGGCCGGCCCTCTGAACCCCAGGCTGCCGAGGCCCGCTCCACGGAAACCCGCCGGCCCGAGGCCCGCTCCACGGAAACCCGCCGGCCCGAGGTCCGGGTCACTGAAACCCGCGCGACCGAGACCCGCGTCAATGAGGCCCGCGTCACCGAGGTGCGTGCCGGTGAGGCGACCGGGGGCCGGCCCGCCGCCGAGGGCCGCAGGCCGGCGGTTCCCGCGGTGCAGGCGACCAGCGCCGGGATCGGCGGCGCGGTCCGTCCCGCCGCGGCCGGGCGTTCCGCTGCGCCCATGCGGACACTGGACGTCAGCTTCGACGCGCCGGCACGCCCGCCGGCCCCCGGGCCAGTCCTGTCCGCCGCGCATCTGGAAGCCGAGTCGCAACTCGCGGAACTCGCGCGTCTGACCGGATACCGCCTGGAACACCTGGGCGGCGGCGTGCTGCGCCTGAACGCGGAACTCGGCACGCACGGGTACTCGGTGCTGGTGGCGACCAGCGAGGCCGCCGTGCAGACGCCCGCCTGGAAGGAAAACGCCGATTACTGCGTGCTGCTGACCGGTGAGGACAGCCGCCCCGCGAACACCCCCTGCCTGACCCGCGAGGCGCTGGCCGCGCTGATCGAGCACGCGCAGCTGGCGCCGCTCTCCCCGGTGGACCTGCGCGGGTACTGGAAGGCCGGGAGTGTCGACCTGGAATCCGCCGCGAGCGTGGCGGAACTGGTCAGCTCGCACCTCGCGCAGCGCGGCGCGTTCAGCTTCGTGCTGCTCACGCTCTCGCAGCAGCCGGCTCACTCGGTGGTCAGCGTGCCGCGCCTCGCGGAGCGGCTGGGCAGCGGCGTGAACTACGCCGAACTGGGCAGCATCCTGGACACCCTGACCCGCCCGCCCTTCCTGGCCCTGACCCCCTTGCCCGGCGGTCAGTACCTGCTGCGCGTGGGCGTGCCGGACCTGCTGAACGACCTCGCCGAGTACGCCGACGGCGTGCGCCGCCGCGTGCGTCCGGCCGCGCGTGAGGCCATTCCCGCCTGAGCGTGCCTGCCCCGACGCGCCCCCCGGAACCTGACAGGCCGGGGGGCGCGTCCGTCGGGCTCGGCGCCGCGCACGGCCGGTCGGCAACGGATGGTGTCCGCCGCGCCCGTCGCGGCCAGACAGGCACCCTACACTGCCGCCGTGACCCCGCCCGTTCCGGCCTTCCCGTTCCCGCTTCCGGCGCTGCGCGCGGCGCTGCTGGCCTGGTTCGACCGGACCGGTCGTGCGCTGCCCTGGCGGGCGGGCCGCGAGGGGGCCCGCGATCCCTACCGCGTGTGGGTGGCGGAAATTCTGCTGCAGCAGACGCAGGTGGTGCGTGGGCAGGTCTACTATGACCGTTTTCTGACAGCCTTCCCGACCGTGCAGGCTCTCGCGGCGGCGCCGCAGGAGGCGGTCCTGAAGGCCTGGGAGGGCTGCGGGTACTACGCCCGCGCCCGCAACCTGCACCGCGCCGCGCAACAGGTCGCCCGGAACGGCTTTCCCGACTCGTACGACGGGTGGCTGGCCCTGCCGGGCGTGGGGCCGTACACGGCGGCGGCCGTCAGCAGCCTCGCGCTGAACGAGGCGCGCGCCGTGAACGACGGCAACGTGCGCCGCGTCCTGGCACGCCTGCACGGCGAGGCGCGGCCGTCCCCCGCGTGGGTGCAGGGCCGCGCCGACACGCTGCTCGACCCGCAGCGGCCCGGCGCGTGGAACGAGGCGGTCATGGACCTGGGCGCCACCGTCTGCACCCCGGCCGCGCCGCGCTGCGAGGTCTGCCCGCTGCGGCCCTGGTGCGCGGCGTCCGCGTCCGGCACGCCCGCCGCCTACCCCGCCCCGAAGGTCCGCGCGCCCGTACCGGACGTGCCGGTGGTGGCCGTCCTGATCGGCACGCCGCAGCAGGCGGTCCTGGAACGCCGCACCGGCACGCTGCTGGGCGGCCTGATGGGCCTGCCGGCCGAACCGCTCGCCGCCGGTGAGGTGCCGCACGACGCCCTCAGGCGCCTGTGTGCCCGCCTGAACGCCCGGCCCGGGCCGCCGCTGGGCCGCCTGACGCACGTCATGACCCACCGCCGGATCACGCTGCACCTGTACGCCGGGCAGGCCGACCTGCCCCGGCAGACGGTGACCGACGCGGCGCTGTCGCGGCTGGATCAGAAGGCGCTGGCCTTGGCCGCGCAGCCCACCCTGCTGTAAGACGGACTCCGATTGAATGGCTTATAAAGCCATTCAATCCGAGCGGATGCGAGTAGGAGAGAAACGGACTCCGATTGAATGGGTTGTCACTTCCATCCGGGTGGAAGCGACTCGGAGAGCGGCCCCGCAGAGGAGGAGCGGGACAGACGGGCGTGGAGGTGGCCACCCGGTGGGCTGGCGGGTTGTGCGCCAGACAGACGGAATCCGCAGAACGCGCCGGGGATCGTCCGTTCGGGGGACGTGAACGCCGCCCGGCGCGATAGACTGCGCGCATGTCGCGTGAGCCGCTCAAAGTCGCAGTCCAGACCATTCAGAAAACGCGGAACGCGGCCCGCGGCGCCCTGCTGTGGGGTTACGAGCAGCGTCTGGCGCGTGAAGTGCGCGCCCACGGCCACCTGCCCCGCCACCTGGGCCTGATCCTCGACGGCAACCGCCGCTTCGCGCGGGCCAGCGGCCTCCAGCGCGAGATGGGGCACTCCATCGGCGCGGACAAGGCCCACGAGGTCCTGCAGTGGTGCCTGGAACTCGGGATTCCCGCCGCGACCATCTGGGTGCTGTCCACCGACAACAAGAGCCGCGACCCGCAGGAACTGGCGCACATCCTCTCGCTGCTGGAAAAGGAGGCCCGCAGTCTCGCCACCGATCCGCGCATCCACGCCAACCGCGTGCGGGTGCGCGCCATCGGGCAGCACGACGGATTCCCGCCGCAGGTGCTGGCCGCCCTGAAGGACCTGGAGGAGAAGACCGCTCACTACGACGGCATGCGCCTGAACATCGCCGTCGGGTACGGGGGCCGCGAGGAGATCGTGGACGCCGTCAAACGGCACCTGAACGCGCAGGCACAGGCCGGGCAGACCCTCACCCAGGCCGCCGCCGACCTGGGTCCCGAGCACATCAGCGCGCACCTGTACGCCGCCGACATTCCCGACCCGGACTTCATCATCCGGACCAGCGGCGAGATCCGCCTGTCGGGCTTCATGCTGTGGCAGAGCGTGTACTCCGAGTACTACTTCTGCGACGTGTACTGGCCCGGCTTCCGCCGCGTGGACTTCCTGCGGGCGCTGCGGGACTTCCAGGGCCGCGACCGTCGCTTCGGCCGCTGAGCGCGCCCTTCATGAAATGCGGCGGCCCGGACCGCCGCCGCCGCCCCCATCCCGCGCCACGCCACCTCCCCCCTGACAGGGGGGCAGCCATGACCCGCACCGCCCGGAACCCGGCGGACAGGGCCCTTGGTGCGGACCCGTGCCCTTCCTCACGTTTCCGGCCGATCCAGACCGCACCCGCCGGCCGTCCGCCTCCCGCGCTGACCGGCAGAACAGCCGCGGACCTGTAAGCCGGTGGTAAGACCCGGCTTCCTAGGCTGCGGGCAGTACCAGCTCCCGGTCTGATCTCTCAGTCCGTCCGCCCCACCAAGGAGATCCCATGAACACCCGCACGCCCCTCCTGATCGCCACCCTGCTGGCCGGCACGGCCCTCGCGCAGGGCGCCACGCCGCTCACCCTGAATCTCAACATGTCCCTGGTGCGCAGCGTCAAGGTGGACGGCAAGGTCACCGAGCAGTTCTCGCCCAGCCCCAAGAACGTCCTGCCCGGCGACCTGATCAGCCAGGTCGTCAACGTGCGAAACACCGGCAGCCGGGCCCTGACGAACGTTCCCGTCACGCTGCCCGTACCGAAGAACACCGTGTACGTGGCCCCCGAGAAGGACATGAACGTGGCCCGCACCGAGTACTCCATCGACGGAGGCAAGACCTTCGCCGCCGCCCCCCTGAAGAAGAAAGTCACCGTCACCGAGAACGGCAAGACCGTGACCCGCGAAGTGGACGTCAAACCCAACGAGTACACCGCCGTCCGCTGGACGATCAGTGAAATTGGCGCGAACCAGACCCTGAAACTCGGTTACCGGGTCCAGGTCCGGTAACGTCCCGCCCGTCCATTCCCGCCCGCCGATCCACTCACCTTCCCAGGAGGAACACCATGAAACGCACCCAACTGATCGCCCTGATGGCCGCCCTGGCCGCCGGCTCCGCCAGCGCGCAGACCACCGTCAGTCCCAGCTCCAGCAAGGGTACAAACGCCGGCACTGTGATTACCAACACGGCGGTCGCCACCTATCAGGATCCCGGCAACGCAACGCAGAACCTGTCGAGCACCTCGAACACGGTCAGTACCACCGTTCTGGAGAAGTTCGACTTCGACATCACCTACCCCAGCGGTGCCGACAGCGACGCAACCGACACGACGACCAGCGCACCTGCCTCGCACCAGCGCAGTAATGTGCTGCCGGGCAGCCGTGTGGTGTTCCCTTACGTGGCAGTGAACAACGGTAACGCCACTCAGACGATCACGCTGACCTCGGACGCGACCAGTGGTGTCAGCAACGTGCTTTACTTCCTGACCAACCCCGATACGAACAACGACGGTGTGGTCTCGGACACGGAACTGGCCGCCGCAACCGCTGTCACGAGTATCGTTCTGCCGGTGGCTGGCGACGATCCCAACACTGGCGCGGTGGAGACCAACACCGGAATCGTGAACTTCTACCAGGTGTACACCGCCGCCGGCGCCCCTGGCGCGGTGGTTGGGGCTACCCCGATCGGCACAGGCCGCGTCTGGAGCGGCTCGGCGAATGTGACGGTCACGGAACAGTCGAACGCGGGCGGCCCGACTTACGATGACCTGTGGTGGCAGTACAACGCCAGCACCATCGTGAGCCCCAGTCTGACCAACAACCCCAATGCCAGCCTCACCCCCGGAGGAGTGGACAGCCCGCCGGCCGGAGGCGCCAATGTCCCTGGCTATACCGATCCTGCGGGGACCGTTGTGGGAGTCAGCGGCGACGAGCAGTTCGCCTACCCCAAGGCCGACGCCAACCTGACGGACGACACCGTGGTGTTCACGAACACCGTGAACAACAACAGCGCCGTGGCCGACGCCACCAGCCTGAGCGTGGTCCCCCGCACCAACCAGGCGGGTTACACCCAGACCGTGACCCCCACGGGCACTGCCGGGCAGTACACCGTGGTGCAGACCAACCCGGACGGCACGACCACCACTGCCACGGTCACGCTGAACACCGTGACGCTGAACGTGCCGGCCAACGGTAATGCCAGCTACACTGTCACCGTCACCTACCCTGACCAGGACTCCCTGGCCAATCCCCATCCCATCTACCTGCAGATCGGGGTGGATTCCGGTAACGATAGCAACAGCACGCCTGACGACTTCACGTACGACACGGTACTTCCGCCGGCCATGCAGTTCGCCGATTCGACCGCTCCGCTGGGCGCGACGGACATCGTCGCTTCGCAGACTGGAACTGCTGGTGCCACCGTCACTTTCCCGATGGACGTCGCGAACACCGGCGAGTACCCTGAAACCTACAACCTGAGTGGCTACACTGTCGTGACCCTGTTGGACGGAAGCCGGCAGATCGTTCCGATCAACTACACCGGGCCCGGCCTGACCTCGGCTGGCACCACTCCAGTGGCCGTGGACCTGAACGGAGACGGCGATACGAGCGACGCGGGCGAGACGGTGAACGTGCCGGTATACACCACCGGATCGGTGGCTGCGAACACCGAACTCGACGTGGATGCCAACGTCACGTTGCCCGCCAACGTCCGTGCCACCGGCGGCACCCCCTACCTGCTGACGCAGCGCGCTACCTCGGTGTACAGCGCCATCACGCGCACGGATGTGAACGACAACATCGTGGTGAACGTGGCTGGCACCCTGGCCCTGGGCAAGTTCACCCAGAGCAATGGCACGCCGGCCAACAGCGAGTACGTGCTGGGCAACCCCGGAAGCCCCGCCAGTGGCACCTCCGCCAACCCGGCTGCCATCGCCAACCCGGCTAACTACAGTGCCCTGAACCCCACGAACTACGTGCCGGGCACGACCTACTCGTATAAGATCATCGCCAAGAACACCTACAACACCCGCGTGGAGAAGTTCTTCGTGCAGGACACCCTGAACAGCAACCTGGTGTTCAACACTGTTATGGGTGCGGTCAGCGGTAACAGCTTGGTCGAGCCGGGTGACACCAGCAGCTCCACCATCATCTACAGCACCGACGGTTCCACCTGGACTTCCTCCGCCCCGGTCAGCCCCGGCAGCACCGTCTACGTGGCGGTGGACGACCCGACCCAGGCGGGACAGCAGCCCGGCAGCCTGGACCCCAACGCCGTTCTCGAAATGACCATCACGGTCACCATTAAGTAAGCGCAGTGCGGCGCACCCTGCCTGAAGGGCGGGTGCGCCATTTCTTCACTTCAACATCAGAACTCTCTTTTCGATATGCCGCACATTTGAGTGCGCCGCCCCAACGTCCTGCGCCCCCCGGGCGTCCCAAAGGAGACTTCCGTGACCCGCTTCCCTCATCCCACCACGCTGCTGTCGGCGCTGCTCGTTCTGGCCGGTCAGGCGGGCGCGGCCCGCACGCCGGCCGGCACCGAGATCACCAACCAGGCGCAGGCCGAGTACCTTCCGCCCGCTGCGACCGACCCGGTGCGGGCCGTGTCGAACACCGTCGTGACGGTCGTGCAGGCCGTGTGTTCGGTCAGTGTCACCCCGGACGGCACGGTGCCTCTGCCCGGCCAGAGCGCCACGCTGCTGCCCGGCGAGCGGGCCGTGTTCGCGTACTCGGTCGTGAACACCGGCAACACCACGGGGAGCTTCCCGGTCCTGGCGCGCAGCGAGACCGAGAGCACCATCAGTCCGGCCCTGCGGGTCGTGCGGGACCTGAACGGCAACGGCCAGCCCGACACGAACGAACCGCAGGTCACGGAGCTGAGCCTCGCCCCGGATGACCGCGCCGCGCTGCTGCTGGTCGTGACCACCAGCGACGCGCAGGGGGACGCCTACGTGAACCTGATCGCCAGCTGCGCCGGCGGGCAGAATGCCGACAGCAACAACGTCAGCCGCGTGCGTGTCGGGCCGCCCCCGGTGCTGGGCGTGCAGAAGTCCTTCACGCCGGCCCTGGTCCGCCCCGGGACTGAGACGACCGTGACCGTCACCACCAGCAATGCCGGTCAGGGCGAGAGCCGCGAGGTGATCCTGACCGACCTGCTTGCCGACCAGATCGCGCAGGGCCTGAGCTTCGTGCCGGGCAGCGCCCGCACGAACACCGGCACGCTGGAGTACACCCAGGACGGCGTGAACTGGACCGCCGCCGAGGTCAGCCCGGTGCGGGGCGTGCGGGTGCGCGCCGCGAGCCTCGCGCCCGGCGCGAGCATCACCCTGACCTTCCGCATGCTGGCGGGCGCGGAAGCCGAGAACCGCGTCATTCCGAACACCGCGACCGCCCAGACCGGCGGCAAGAGCGTGAGCGGCAGCGCCAGCGCCGACGTGCGTTACCAGCCGGCCGTGGCGATCGGCCCGGTCGGGGTGCCCGAGGCGCCCGAGAACACGCCCGCCGACGCGCAGCGCCGCCCGTTCGCGGTGGTGGGGCAGCAGGTGTGCTTCGATCACACCGTGAAGAACACCGGGGACGTGCGTGACAACTTCCGCGTCACGGTCACGTACCCGGTGGGCGGCGCGACCAGCGTGCTGTACGGCGAGAACGGCCAGCCGCTCGCGCAGCCGCTGACCCTGGCCCCCGGCCAGACGGCCCTCGTGCGCATCTGCTACGACGCGCCGCAGGCCGGACCGCTGGAATCGCTGATCACCGTCAACGGGGAGCGCGGCACCAGCAACACCACCCGTGACCTGATCGGGAACGTCGAGGCGACCTTCCCGGAACTCAGCAAGTCCTTCGAGGCGACCACCCAGGGTGACGCCGGGCAGACCGTGGGCATCCCGGCCGGTGGGACCGTCGCGGCCGGCGACACCATCACGTACACCCTGAAGGTCCGTAATCCCTACACCCGCCCGCTGACGAACGCGGTCGTGACCGACCCCCTGCCCGCGCACGTGGACTTCGTCAGCGCCAGCGACGGCGGGGTGCCCGGCGGTCAGTCCGGCGCGCAGACCGTCACCTGGAACCTGGGCACCCTCGCGGCGGGTGAGACCCGCACCGTCACCGTGACCACCCAGGTCAGCACCCGCGCGCAGGACGGCGAGGCCCTCAGGAACGTCTTCAACCTCGTCACGACCGAACTGAACACCCCCATGCCCAGCAACGAGGTGCGCACGCCCGTCTGGACTGCCAAACTGGTCATCCTGAAGACCGTCAGCGCCCCGGAAGCCACCTACGGTGACCGCCTGACCTACACCCTGAAGATCAGCAACGAGTCCGCCACGACCGCCATCACCAGCGCGGTCGTGACCGACACGCCCGCCCGTGGCCTGGAGTACATTCCCGGCACCAGCACCCTGGCCGGACAGCCGCTCGCGGACCCGGCCATCAGCGGCGGCGTCCTCACCTGGAACGCGGGGACCATCCCGGCGCGCGGCACCATCACCATCACGTACCAGACCCGCGTGACGCCCGAAGCGACCGGCCAACTGGTGAACACCGTGCAGGTCAGCGGCACCGGGGCCGGCGGCGTGGCCCGCGCCATCGCCAGCAACCGCGCGACCGCCACCACGAAACTCAACCCGCTGAAGTTCGCGCCCACCGCGGACCTCGTGGGCACCGTGTTCGTGGACCGTAACCGCAACGGCCTGTTCGATCCGCTGCTGGACACCCCGGTCGAGCGGGCGCGTGTCCTGCTGGCCGGCGGCCGTCAGGTGGTGACCGATCCGCGCGGAAGGTACTCCTTCCCGAACGTGCCGCTGGGCACCCACGCGCTGCGCCTGGACCCGAACACCACCCCCTACCCGCCGCTGCAGGTCCCGCAGGACGGCGCGCTGAGTGGCACGCAGACCGTGCACGTGCGCGGCCTGACCAGCGTGGACTTCCCGCTCGCGCCGCTGGGCGGCGACATCAGTGCGCTGCGCCGCACCACCCTGACGGTCGGTGACGTGACGCTCGAGAAGGCCGTGTACGTCACCGACCGCGGCTACGTGGTGACCCTGCGCCTGAAGACCCCGCGCGCCCTCGACGGCGTGACGCTGCTCGACCCGCTCCCGGTGGGCGCCGTTCTGAAAGAAGGCGGAAATACTTACTCCGGTAGCCTCGAGGCAGGTGAAAGGACTTTCGCCTACCGCTTTGACTGGAGTGGTGAGCCCCGCGCCGCCACCACTGACCCGGTCCTGAGCTGGAGGTACTGAACGTGCAACCCGACTTCAAGCGACTCGCCACTGCCCTCTCGGCCATCCTGGCCGTCAGCGTCAGTGCCGGCGCTCAGGAAATCAGCACCAGCCTGCCCCTGACCACCGTCGGGGACCGCCTGACCTGGTCGGTCGGGGATCAGGACCTTACCCTGAACGTTCCGCTCGACGGACCTGTCCGTCTGGAGCTGTACAGCCCCCGCGTCGACCAGAGCGACTACCGCAGTGACACCTACTACGGTGACGAGCAGTACGACGCTGGCCGCAGCGATGTCACCACCACCTTCACCCTGACCGGCAGCGACGGCCAGGTGGTCCTGACCCGCACCTTCACGCCCGGCACGCACGACTGGGAAACCCTGGTCGACCAGACCCTCCCCGCCGGCCGCTACCGCCTGAAGGCCGTCACGCAGGGCAACGGCAAGAACACCTTCGCCGTCCGTCTCGCCGGAATCAGCGCGTCCGTCAGCGCGGACCGCCTGAACGTGAACGTGCACTCGCAGGACTGGGTGCCCGCCGTGAACGTCAGCACCGACGGCCAGACGCACGTGCTGCGCATGTACGACGGCGACGGCCCCCAGGAACTCCAGGCCCGTCTGCGCGACGACCAGGGCAACGTCACGCCCCTGACCGTCAGCGCCGACCTGGGCTTCACGGACCTGCCGCTGCCGGCACAGGCCGGGCACTACACCGTCGAGCTGCGCCAGCCTCCCACCGCGCGGCAGTTCAGCAACACCGTCGGATTCAGCCTGACCCGCGCCGGCACGCCCGAACCCATCACCATCAGCCGCGTCGACCAGACCGGCCTGCTGCGCGTCACCGCCGAACTGATCCTGCCCACCGGGCCGCAGCCCACCGCGGCGGCCGCCACGGTCGGCAAGACGCCCGTCACGGTGAACGGCACCTTCACGCAGCGCGTCGCGCCCGGCGAGTACGCCGTGGTGCCCGCCCCGGTCCCCGGCGCGGACGTCCGCGTCGACACCGCCCGCGTCACCGTCCCGAAAAACGGTGAGGGGCAGGCGCACATCCAGATCCGCCCGACCGTCACCCTGGACCTCCGCAGCGACAAACTCGACGTCTGCGTCGGCGACACCGTCACCCTGACCGCCCGCGCCAGCACCGCCTACGCCGGCGAACTGCCGCTGGACCTGACCCTCGACACGGCCGAACTGAGCGTCCAGGGCCTGAACAACCTGCAGGGCACCCTGAGCGCCGCCCGCCCCGGCGAACTGAGCGTCACGGGCATCGCCACGCAGAGCGGCCCGCTGACCGTCACCGCCCGCCTCGCCCCCTGGGAACAGGCCCGGACCCTCACCCTGAACGTCCGCCCGGACGTCACGAGCCTGCAACTGAGCCGCGACCCGCTGCCCGACGCGACCATCGGCGACGAGGTCACGGTCACGCTGCGCGTCACGAACACCGGCACCCGCGCCGCGCCGTACCTGCTCGCCGACACGCTACCCGCCGGACTCGAAGCCCTGGGCGAGACCCGCTTCAGCGGCACCCTGCCGGCCGGCGAGACCCGCGAACTCAGCTACCGCGCCCGCGTGAGCGCTGCCGGCACGCAGGCCCTCGAGGCGCACCTGCGCACCCCGGACTGCGCCGCCACCCAGACGGTCAGCGCCCAGCTCAGCGCGCAGCCCGTCCCGGCCGCGCCCGCCCCCGCAGCGCGCCGCGTCAGCAGCGTCACCCTGCCCTTCGACGCGCCCCGCCAGGCGACCGAACTGATCGTCGCGCACCGCCTCCCCGACGGCGCCACCCTCACGCCCGGCAGCAGCCGCCTGGACGGCCGCGTCATTCCCGACCCGCTGCGCGGCCCCAGCGGCACCCTGTACTGGGTCCTGCCCGAACCCGCCAGCAGCCCCGTCACTGCCGGTGGCGCGGCCCTGCGCGGCGCCGTCACCTACGACCTCACGCACGAGGGCCCGCTGCCCGCCCTGGACGCCCCGGCCCTGCTGGCCCGTTTCAAGGGGGACCGCCGCGAGACCCTCGAAGGCCGCGTCGACCTGAACGACCTGAACGCCGCCCAGCAGACCGGCACGCCCACCGAGACGGCCACCGAGAACCCCGGCGCCATCAAGTTGCCCCTGAACGGCGCGCAGGTCCGCATCCGCGACCGCATCAGCGTCGTGATCGAAGTGCCACTTGGTCCCACGCCGGACGTCCTGGTGAATGGGCAGGCCTTCGGAAGTGACCGCATCGGGGAAACCACTGTGGATGAGGGCCGCGGTGTTCAGCGGCTGACCTATGTTGGTCTGCCTCTTCTACCGGGTCGCAATGAGATTCGCGTCGGTAGTGAGCGCATCACGGTCATGCGTGTTGGCGATACCGCCATGACCGAGATCCGGCCCGAACAACTGATCGCAGATGGCAGCACGCCGCTGCGTCTGCGGGTGCGGACATTGGACGCAGCCGGACTGCTGACCTCGCAGGACCGCGTAACCTTACGGACCAACCTGGAGGTCCTGAGGGCAGACGGCGGAAGTCGCGAGGCCGGCTACCAGATCCGACTGGAAAACGGGGAGGGGGTGTTGGAGTTGCAGCCCCAGTCGGCCCCCACCACCCTGCGGCTACAGGTGCTGAGTGGCAGCGCCGTGCAGACACACTTGTTCGACGTGAAGCCCGACAGCAGCCGCGTGGGCGTCGGCGTGATCAGCGCCACCCTCGGGCTGGACGGCAACCTGAACCTCCGCGACGACCTGACCTGGACCGCCCGCGCCTCCTACGAGGGTCCGCTGGCCGGCGGGAAACTGTACGTCGCCGCCGACAAGGACGGCCTGCCCACCGACCGCGACACCCTCAAGCGCTTCAGCGTCTACGGTGACAGCAGCACCGAGAGCGTGCCCCTGCAGGGCATCGACCCGGTCGCACTCAGGTACGACCACCCCACCCTGCGCGCCGAGTACCGCCAGACCAGCCTGCCCATCGACGTCCTGCCGGTCGGCGAGCAACTGACCGCCCTGACCGTCACCAGCAAGAGCAACCCCCAGGTGTCCGCCTTCGCCGCGCTCGTCCCGGACGCCCGCGTCAGCGAGCAGCGCCTGACACCCGAAGGCACCCGCCTGCTGCGCCTGAACAACGCCAGTCCCGTCACCGAAGGCAGCGAGACCCTCGAACTGCTCACCCTGGAACGCGACACCGGCAAGGAACTGCGCCGCGTCACCCTGACCCGCAACGTCGACTACATCCTCGACCACCGCACCGGCATCATCACCCTCGCCCGCGCCCTGGACCGCACGGACGCGCAACTGAACGACCAGGTCGTCCTGGCCAGCTACCGCCTCAGCGACCCCATGACCCAGCGCCGCGCCGCGTTCGGCGCGCAGGTCAAGTACACCGGCCAGCACTACACGGTCGGCGTGGCCGCCGTCAGCCTCGACCAGACCGTCACGGCCGGCGCCCGCGCCACCTACGACAACGGCACCACCCGCACCGACGGCCTGCTCGCGTACTCCGGCGGGTTCCAGGCCAGCGCCGACCTCAGCACCACCCTCGGCCAGAACACCATCCAGGCCCGCGTGCGCTACCAGGACGGCACGTACAGCGGCCTCGCGCCCTTCACGCCCGGCCTGACCACCAGCGCCAGCCTCGACAGCCGCCTCACCCGCAACCTCAGCAGCAGCGTCCAGGCCGAGTACCACAACACCCTGGGCACCACCGCCACCGCCACCAGCGGCGGCAGCGTCACCGGTCGCGCCGACTACCGCCTCGCACCGTTCAGCGTCGGCGCGGGCCTCAAGTACGCCTTCGGAGACCAGTACGGCGTCGGGGCCGTCCTCAGCGCCGGTTACCACCAGCAACCCCTCGACGTGGACATCACCCACACCCAGCCGCTCACCGGGAACCTCGACCCCACCACCACCGTCACCACCCGCTACGCCATCACCGACGCCGTCAGCGTCGGCCTGAGCGACCAGATCAACTGGAACAAGGGCCACACCGCCGCCCTCACCCTCGACAGCCGCCTGGGCAACACCAACTACCAGGTCGCGTACGACCTCCCGAACGCCGGCGGCCAGGGCAACCGCGCCCGCTTCGGCGTCACCACCACCCTCCCCCTCACCGACCGCCTGACCGCCGGCCTGCGCGGCAACGCCACCTACAACATCAGCGCTGCCCAGACCGAACTGGGCGCCGGCGCCGACCTGCGCTACGGCACCGACCGCGTCACCGCCACCGCCGGCACCGACCTCACGTACACCTCCAGGGGCTTCGGCGTCGTCCTGCGCACCGGCATCACCGGCAGCCTCAGCGACCACCTCAGCCTCACCGCCGACGGCCTGATGGAATTCGGTGCCGGCAAGAACGGCCAGCGCGCCGCCCTCGGCTACGCCTACCGCAACCGCACCTTCAACTCCCTGGGCACCGTCCGTTACGTCAACGGCACCCTCGCCGGCGGCCAGCCCGAACTGAGCAGCAACTTCGCCGCCGAGTACCGCCAGCCCACCTGGGCCGTCCGCGCCGGTCTGGACACCCGCACCCTCCTGAACGACCCCGGCAGTTTCACCGCGCAGTTCGGCGCCAGCGGCACCTACTACCTCACCGACCGCATCGGCGTGGGCGTGTGGGGCCGCGCCATCACCCAGCCCGCCAGCCAGACCACCCAGTACGGCTACGGCCTCGAAGCGTCCGTCCGCGCCCTGCCCGGCACCTGGATCACCGCTGGCTACAACCCCGCCGGCTTCACCGGCATCGGCAACACCTACACCCGCCAGGGCGCGTACCTGCGCCTTGACCTGACCCTCGACGACCGCCTGGGTCAGGACCCGACCCGACCTTGAGGCTGAGGCGCGGCTACATCCGGATGTGTAAGCCGAACGCAAGAACCTACCCGGCAGGATGGCCAGGTCTGTCCTTCCCTGAGACGCTCTGAGAGGCTTCTAACATGATGCAACCGTTCCATTCCTGGTGGCCCCTGGATTCACGGGCCTTTTTCCGGCTTCTCTGGACCTCCGGTCTGGCGCTGCTTTGCCTGATTGCCCTGTCGGGTCCGGCGCGGGCGGCGGGGCTGGACCTTCAGTTCACCGGTGGGGTGAACGTCACTGGCGGCGCGTGTGCCCTGACCCTCAACAGTCGTTGCCGTTTCAACAATGTGATCGTGGGCGAGGCAGCCGGCTCAAGCCTGCAGCGCGACATCATCGTGACAGTGTCCGATCTGGTAAATGCCACGCTCGACACAACCGTGGACAATGCAGGTCCCACGCTGAGCGGAACGGCGCCGGTCGCCTCTGCTGACCAGTTTCTGGCGCCCACGGTCCGGCCCACCCAGACGACGGCCAACGTGACCGGCTGGGCCGGCTTTACTTTCGATGTGGTGCGCTCGGGTGGGCCCGTGCCGGCTGTCGGGACGAGTACCATCACCTTGCCCGGCACGTTCTGGGTCACTTCCTTCGATACCGACGGGGACGGCGGAACTCTGCGGGAGTTCGTGGAGTTCGTGGGAGCTTCCGCCACCGGACTGTCGGCGGGAACCACGCTGACAGCCAGCACGGCCGTGGCGGGGGGAACACAGTACCAGGGGGCGACTGCGGGGCAGCCAAACATTTCCACCGGTGACCCCTACAAGGGCAGCGCTTTTTACACCGCGGCCTCCAGTTTCCGCCTGATCTATGGGGCGCGCACCGGTACCAGTGGTTCCACGGCAGGAGGTCGCCTGACTGCCTTCGACTTCTTCCGGCCAGACGCGGTCCTGCGCCAGCCGCTGCTCGACGGCTTCAAATCGGTGCGTCTAACCACCGACGCGGATGGCAGTGGGGACATCTCAGCGGGCGACACGCTGACCTATACCGTGGTCTACACAAACACCGGCAACGCGGCCGCCTCCAGCTTCCAGATTAGCGATCCCCTGCCAGCTGGCCTGACCATCACCGCCACTGGGGGCCAGACGGTCTGGATCGACGGCACGCAGAACACCGCCGCACGCAACGCGGGGTACACCGGGGGTGCAGGCGCTGTCGGTAACCTGCTGGCGACGGGACAGACCCTGGCGGCGGGCGGCAGTATTCGCGTGGACATTCCGGTCCGGGTGGGTACGGTCACTGCCTCCACCACGCTCAATAACCAGGCCTCGGCCACGGCCACCGGTGTCAGTGCCGTCCTCAGTGACAACGTGGACGAGAGCACGGCGTTCGTATCCTCGGTCCGTTCGACGACGGGCTGGCCCGGCGTGCCGGCCGGCAGTGTGACCCAGAACCAGACCGCCGCCCTGTCCCCGACTGCGGTTCTCGTCGAGCTGTCGCGGGCCGACCTCACCCTCAGCAAGAGCAACGGCGTAAACGGCCTCGCGGGGCCCAGTGTGACCACCTATACCATCGTGCTGACCAACAACGGCCCGGCCAGCGCCAACGGGACGGTGCTGCGCGACCCGGCCGCGCCTGGCCTGACCAAGACGGCCGTCAGCTGCGCTTCCAGCAGTGGAGCTGTGTGTCCCGCTGTGACCACCGCCACTCTGGAAAGTGGCGTGACGGTGCCGACCCTCCCGGCGGGCGGCCGCATCACCCTGACCCTCACGGCCAGTGTCACGGCCACCTCGGGCAGCGTCGCCAACAGCGTGACGGCCACCCTGCCCAGTGGGACTGTCGATCCCAGTCCCACTGGAACGGTCACGGATACCGACTCTGTCAACTCGGCCGATCTGGCGGTCGCAAAGACCGGGCCGGCGACGGCCCCCCAGGGCAACACCTTCAGCTACGTGATCCGGGCCTGGAACAACGGCGTGTTGCCGGTCAGTGCCGCCACGCTGGCCGACCCTGTGCCCGCGAATGTCACCGGGGTCAGCTGGACCTGCGTGGGCAGCGGCGGCGCGACCTGTGCGTCGGCCAGTGGAACCGGCAACAGCGTGAGCGTCACCGTCAACCTGCCAGTAGATGGCGGGAGTGCCACCACCCCCGACACCGACTATGTCACCCTCACCGTGACGGGCCGGGCCACCACCGGTGGGATCGTCACCAACCGGGCCACCGTTTCGCCACCTGCCTCCATCACGGATTCCGTGACGGCCAACAACAGCAGCGCTGTTGACACGGCCATCGTGGCACAGGTGACATGTCCCAACCTGTACGCCACGACCGGGGGTGACTTCACCACCAACAACAACGGCACCGAGATCCGCTCGCTGAACGACACCACCAACACGCTCGGCGACGTGGTGACCCTGATTCCTGCCACCTTAGAAGCCACTCCCCGCCCTGGGTACACCGCCACACTGGCCCTGACCCCGGACCGCAGCCGGTTCTTCGTGGTGCGTGACGTCGATACCCGCCTGCTGATTTTCGATGTTGCCAGCAGCACCTGGCAGGAAGGGCCGACTCTGCCGACCACCACCGGCCGCTACGTACGCATGGCGATCACCTCCACCGGGATCGGGTACGTGATGGACGGAGGCGGCAACCTCTACCGCTTCGCCACTACCAGTCCCTACACAGTGTCCAGCGCGATTCCGCTGACCGTGGTGCCGGCCACCGCTCCGACCGTGGGGGCGAGCGGCGACTTCTTCGCAGATGACCGTGGCAACCTCTTCCTGCTGAGTTCCCAGGCCGACGGGCAGCTCGACTTCTGGGAGGTCGAGCCGAACACCGGCCAGATGATCTACCTGGGGCGTCTCAGCGACGCTGACATTATCGGCGGGTACGGTGGGTTCGCCAGCACCCCCAACGGGCTGTTCGGGCGGGGAGGCAGCGGCCGCATGATCAGCGTGGACCTGCGGGCCTTCACGGCCACCCCAGTGGGTAGCGCTTCCTCTGGCAGCACTGACCTCACCAGCTGCTCATTCCCCACATTTAACCGCACGGTCACTGCTACCAAGGCAGCCCGCAAGGTCGCGGGCAGCGCTGGCACCCCGGTCCGGCCCGGTGACACGCTGGAATACCGCATCGTGGTGCGAAACTCCGGCTCCATCGCCGCAGGCAACACCAAGTTCAGTGACCAGATTCCGGCCGGCACCACCTACGTTCCCGGTTCAACCTTCCTGAACGGCATCCTGGTGTCCGATGCTGCCGGGGGGGTCATGCCATACGCCCCCGCCCCGCAGCTCATCAGCAGTGCCGGACAACCCAGCGGCACCCTGCTCGCTGACGTCACGCCGGCGGACGATTCGGACCGCGAGGCCGTGATCACGTTCCGGGTGCGGGTAAACACCTCTCCGGAACCCACCCAGGTCAGCAACCAGGGCATCACCACTTACCGTGACAACGGCAGCGATCTGACGGTTCTCACCGACGATCCTGCCACGACCGCCCCGAACGACGCCACCGTCACCCGCATGGCCGCCCCCGACGTTACCGTTACAAAGACCGGACCCGCCTTCGCGCAGCCGGCGGACCCGGCGAAGCCGGACCAGAGCATAATCTACACTCTGGTCGTATCGAACGTGGGCGACAAGGACGCCGGCAGCGTCACGGTCCGTGACGTACTGCCCACCGGACTGACCTTCAAAAGTGCCTCTGCCGGAGGCACCTACGTGGTCGGGACCCGCACAGTCACCTGGACCCTCCCGGCGCTGATTGCCGGCGGAGCGCAGACCCTGACCGTAGAGGTCACCGCCCCGACCGCCGCGCAGATCCAGGGAAGCTCAGGCGTGAAGCAGGTCTCGAACACTGCGGCGGTCTCGACGGCAGGGGACACTGTTCCCGGAAACGACACCTCGGCCACGGTCAACACGGCCTTCATCCTTGCCGTGCTGGCCAAGGAGGTCCGCAACGTCACGAAGAACTCCCTGTTCGGAACGTCTGGCGGCGGCCTGCCCGACGAGGTCCTGGAGTACTGCATCGACTTCCGCAACGAGGGAGGCGCGGCCCTGCCGAACTTCGTGCTGGTCGATCATGTCCCCAGCAACACGAACGCCCTGACCACCGCCTACGACGCGGATGAGCCCAGCGCCGCGACCGGCTTCGGCGTGAAACTCACGCGCGGCGCAAGTACCTCCTACAGCAGCAGCGCCGCCGATGCCGACGCTGGCAGCCTGACCACCTCGGGCGGCACCTACGGGCGCGGCACCATGACGGTCGCGCTGGGCACCCTGGCGGCCGGTGAGTCGGGCCGCGTCTGCTTCCAGGCCACCATCCGCTGACGCCCGGCCTGGCGGTCTTCCTGGACAGGCTCTCCCGCGTGGGGAGCCTGTTGCTGCTGCCGGGCTCTACAATCGCGGGCATGTCGGTTCAGGCGCGTGGGGTTCTGCTGCTCATTCTGGTGACGTGTCTGTGGGGGAGTACCTTCGCGGTCGTGAAGACGCTCGGGGAGACCCTGCCGGCGTCGGTGCTGATCGCGTGGCGGTTCCTGATCGCGTCGGTGGCCCTGCTGCCCCTGCTGCTGTGGCGCACGCCCGGCGCGGCGGCCTCCGCCCCTGCAGGCAGTGCCGGAAGGAGCGGGGCGTGGCGGGCGTGCCTGTGGCGGGACGGGGCGGTGCTGGGCGCGTGGTTGATCGCGGGGTACGGCACGCAGACCATCGCGCTGCAGACGACCAGCGCGAACCGCGCGGCGTTCTTCACGGCGCTCAGCGTGGTGCTGGTGCCGGTGTGGCTGGTGGCCGCGCAGCGCCGCCGCATGCCGCTCCTGTTGTGGACGGCGCTGCCGCTGGCGGTCGCGGGGCTGGCCATGCTGTCCTGGGAGGGCGGGGCGCTGGTCGTGGGTGACGTCTGGGCGCTGGGGTGCGCGGTGACGTACGCGGGGTTCATCGTGACGCTGGAGCGCATGGCGCACCGGCATGCGGCGCTGCCGTTCACGCTGGTGCAGGTGCTGGGCGTCACGGCGCTCGCGTGGGTGTGGGCGGCCGTGGCGGCGCCCGGGCAGCTGTGGCCTCCGGCGGGCGCGTGGGGACCGCTGCTGTACCTGGGGGTGGTGGCCACGGCCGCCACGACCCTGATGCAGACGGTCGGGCAGCGGACCGTCAGCGCCGCGAACGCCAGCCTGATCTACGCGCTGGAGCCGGTCACGGCCACGCTGTTCAGTTTCCTGCTGATCGGCGAGCAGGTGGGCGTGCGGGGTGCGCTGGGGGGGTTGCTGGTCGTGGTGGCGACCGTGCTGAGTCAGTGGGCGGACGGCCCGCACGCGCAGACGCCGGCCGCGCAGCCCGAGTGATCCGGACGCCGATGGAACGGGTTGGGCAGACCATTCCATCCGGGTGGACGCGCGGAGCTGCGAAGCAGGGCGAGTGGGAGCAGAGCGGGGCCTGCCGGACGTGGCGCTGGCAACCCGGTGCTGTCCCGGGTTGTTAACGAAACAAACGGAATCCGTATCATACGGACTCCGATTGAATGGGCTGCAAAGACCATTCAATCCGAGCGGATGCGACTCGTAGAGCTGCTCCGCAGAGTAGGAGAGAAACGGATTCCGGACGTGGAGTTGGCAGATCGGTGCTGTCCCGGGTTGTCAACGAAATAAACGGAATTCGTATAACGCTCCGCAGGAGAGCGGGTGAAGGTGGACGGGCCGGATGGACTGGCACAGCCGCAAAGCAGAGAAGGGAGGCGCCGGACGTCTGTTCTTCCGGTGCCTCCCTTTGGAGAACGGCTCTGGCTGGCCGTTCGTATCACCCGGGTCAGCGGGTCTGGTCGGGGATCACCAGGGTTTTCAGGGCGGCGCCGCCACTCCAGACGCTGCGCAGGCTGCCCTGCAGGGCGGAGTTGCGCACGGCGGTGTACAGCGCGGGCGGCAGGCTGGCGGACGGGTAGGTGGCGCGGGTGCCGCGGGCGTCGACCTTCACGTCCATCGGGAAGCCCAGGGCGACCGTGGAGATCAGCAGGCCGCCCAGCAGGAACCCGCCGAGCGCACCGGCGCCCAGATGCCAGGGTTGTTCGAGGGGGGCGGGGATCAGGCGGCCGATGGCGGCGGCGGTGCCGAAGGCCAGCAGGACCGCGAGGATCAGCGCGGCGGGCGCACCGGCCCCGAGCGAATTGGCAAGGAAGCACACGGCGACGCCCGCGACGCCCCAGGCCAGTCCGGCGAGGCCGCGCCGGGCGCCCAGCGCGGTCAGGACGGCCCAGAGGGTGACGAGCAGGGCATCGAACCAGGTGATCACGTCGGTCAGTCTAGCGGGTCGGGGCTTACAGTTTTGCTGCAGGCCGGACCTGGGGGCCTTCGTCCTGTTCCGGTGGCGGCGGTGGCCTACACTGCGGGCATGATTCGCGTGTTGCTCGTGGACGATCACGCGCTGTTCCGTCAGGGACTGCGCAGCCTGCTGGAATCCGAGGGGATGCGCGTCATCGGGGAGGCCGCCAACGGCCGCGAGGCGATCCGCTACGCGGCCGACACCCACCCGGACGTGATCCTGATGGATATCCAGATGCCGGAACTCGACGGGGTGAAGGCCACGCAGAGCATCCTAGAGATCGACCCGGCGGCGCGGGTGATCATGATCACCATGTACCGCCAGGACCGCTACGTGTTCGAGGCCGTCAAGGCCGGGGCGCGCGGCTACGTCCTCAAGGACGCCGACGCGACCACGCTGCTGGACGTGATCCGGCGGGTCGCGGCGGGAGAGGCGCTGCTGGACGCCGACATGGCCCAGAACGTCCTCGACGACTTCCGGGACAAGCGCGAGGAACTGCCCAGCGAGAAGCACGCCGACCTGAACGAACGCGAGACCATGATCCTGAAACTGCTGGCGCAGGGCTTCTCGAACCAGGACATCGCGCTGCGCCTGGACATCAGCGAGAAGACGGTCCGCAACCGCCTCAGCGAGATCTTCACGAAGCTGCAACTGAACAACCGCACGCAGGCGGCGCTGTACGCCATCCGCGAGGGAATCGCGAACCTCGAATGAGCCGCGCGAAGGTGGCGGCGCCCGTGACCTTCCGCGCCGGGTGCGCGCGCGAGTGGGTGATCGAGACGACCGAACCGGACCTCGCGTACACCGATCAGGCGTTCCCGGAGTGCCCCACCTGCCCGCACCGCGTGGAACCGGACGGCGGGCCGCCCTTCTGCACGCTGCGCCCGGTGGGAACGGCGCACCCGTTCGCGGCGCTGGCCGGCCTGATCCTCCCGGACTGACATGATGCGGGGGAGGGGAGGGCCGGAAGAAGCGCAGGCCCTGGCGGCGTTCGGGGCCCGGCTGCGCGGCGCCGGGTTTTCCGGAACGGTGGGCCTGTGGGTGGGCACGCTGGACGGCCAGCCCCTGGCGGTCCTGAACGGGGACCGGGTGTTCCCGGCGGCCAGCACGATCAAGGTGCCGCTGCTGGTCATGGCGTTGCAGGCCGCGCAGCGCGGCGACCTGAGCCTGGCGGACCGGGTGACGGTGCAGGCGGCCGACCGCGTGCCGGGGGCCGGGGTGCTGCACGAACTGGGGCCGGGGTTGGCGCTGTCCTGGCAGGACGCACTGACCCTGATGATCATCGTCAGTGACAACACCGCCACGAACCTGACCATCGAGCGGCTGGGCGTGGCGGCCGTGAACGACTGGCTGACCGCGCAGGGGCTGACCGGCACGCGGTTGGTCGGGAAGCTGCAGCTGCCGCCAGAGCAGCGGAACGAGGCGCAGCGGCGCGGGGAGCGCAACGCCGTGTGCGCCCGTGATCAGGCGCAGCTGCTGGGCCGCCTGCTGGCGGGCGACCTGCTCGACCCGGCGCACACGGCGCTGGCCCTGGGCATCCTGGAACGGCAGCAGTACCGTGACCTGATCGGCCGTGGCGTCCCGGCCCACCCGGACGGCACGCCGCTGTACCGCGTGGCCAGCAAGAGCGGCGAGTTGACGGGCGTTCACCATGACGTGGGTGTGGTGTTCACGCCCCGGCCCCTGGTGGTGGCGCTGCTGTCCGAGGGCGGCGCGGACCCGCGTGAGCATCCGCAGAACCGGGATGTGACGGCCCTGGCAGGGGCGCTCTGGCCGCTGCTGGCGCGGCTGGGTCGGGTGGACGCTCCGTGGGTGGCGCCGGGGGGCCACGGGGACATTTAACCGCTCGGTAAGGTGCAGTATGAACGATACCGAAGTCTCGCGGGCAGCACTTAAAACACCGCTGGGAACGCATTCGGTGCGTGCTATGCTGACCCGCAACAGGCCACTTCAGAACGAAGGCCATTTTTCCGTAGAAGAGGTTCCATCCGCCACGCGGCGGGGACGATAAGGCCACTTCACGCTGAGGGAGAGGGAACGTGGAAAGAAACGACGCTGTCATGCCCTGGGTCGCCATCGTCAGTGCGGCCATCATGTGGATCATCCTGCTGTTCCTGTTCAACAAGGAAACGGCACCGGAGCCTGTGGTGGTGGACCCGGCGGTCGTGGCGAACATCAGCAAGGAGTACCCCACGGTCGGGAAGACCGTATTCGAGCAGACCGGCGGGTGCGCCGGCTGTCACGGTATAAACGGTCAGGGCGGCGTGGGTCCTGCGCTGGCCGGCGACGAGAAGATCCTGAAGGATCCGGTCTACGTCCACACCATCATCGTCAAGGGCAAGGGCGGCATGCCCGCCTTCGGTGACAAGCTCAAGGAGAATGAGGTCTACGCGGTCGCGAACTACGTCCTGAACTCCTGGGGCAACAAGATCGAAGAACCCCTGACGCCCGCCACGGTTGCCGAGGGGCAGACCAAGGTGGATCCGGCCGTGCTGAAGAACCGCAGCCGGTTTGTGCCTGAGGATCTCAAACTGCCTGAGATTTTCCTGGGTACCTTCATTCTAGTGCTGCTCACCTACGGCCTGATCGGCCTGTACAGCGTCTGGGCCGAGGGCCTGGAACTGCATCCCGGCATTCACAAGGTCCGTTCCACCCCGCTGGCGACCCTGGGCATTCTGACCACCCTGGGCCTGAGCATCCTGTTCAGCGTGCTGTTCGTGCGTCAGATGGTCACCGATTACGCCGGTTGGGGTGCCAAGGAACCGGTCATGCCGAACGTGACTGCCGAAGGCTTCTACGCCGCGATGATCCTGCTGATGATCGCAGCAAGTATTGGCCTGTACAAGAAGTACTTCATGGACGGCGAGGTGCTGGTCGAGGATGCCAGCGGCGAATTCCCCTGGTAAGCGCCCCGCTCCTGGCTGCTCACCGCCCCACAGGCAAGAGGTTTGAATCATGACCCGTTATAAGAAACAGGATCCCGAAATTACGCGCCGCAAGTTCATCAATGTCGCCATGGGTACCACCGCTGCCGTCGGTACGGTCAGTCTCGTGAGTGCCTTGGGCACAGCCAACCCCGTCTTCCGCCTAACACCGGACAAAGCCCCACCTGTCAAGGGGGACGTGCTCGTCCACGCCGAGGAGAGCAAGGAAGGCCAGCTGATCAAGGTAAGCGAACTCAGTGACAAGCTGGTACGCGCTTGGCCTATGGGCAAGGATAAGGACGGTAATAACGTCATCCGTAAGGGAGAACCGAATAACATCTTGGCGTTGTATCGTTTCCCTAAGGGACAGATCGTGGAACCCACCAAGCTTGATGCTACCGTGGACGGCGAGATCGTCGCCTACAGCGATATTTGTACCCACGCCGGATGCTCAGTCAGCGACAGCGACCAAGGCGACGGCATGAAATGCCCCTGCCACTCCGGTCAATACGATCCTAAACGTGGCTGCAAGGTCATCGGCGGACCACCCCCCCGTCCGTTGGCCCAGCTGCCCATTAAGTTGGAAGGGGACAAGCTTGTCGTGGCTGACTTCTTTGCCAGCATGCCGTACCCCTTCCTCAGCGAGGATGAGTGGGAAAAATTCAAGAAGGAAGTGGAGGAGCAGCTCGCATGAACCAGTGGCTTGACGAACGTCTGCACATCTCGCGCCTGAACGACAAGTTCCTGCGCAAAGCCTTCCCGGTGCATCACTCGTTCTTCTTAGGCGAGATCACGCTTTTCTCGCTGATCGTTCTGATTATCACCGGCATCCTGCTGGCCTTGGCGTACGAGCCCAGCAACTCTCTGGTCGTGAACACCTTCGATCCCGGTACGGCCACCAAACCGAATCTGGTGCCAGCTGCCTACCATTCAGCACTGAAGATCAATGCTATGCCCTTTGGAGACATGTTGCGCCGCCTGCACCACTGGATGGCGAACATCATGGTCGCAGCTGCCGTGATTCACATGATGCGCATCTACTTTACGGGCGCGTTCAAGAAACCCCGTGAGATCAACTGGTGGATCGGCATGCTGCTGCTGATCTTCGCCGCACTGACGGCCGTGACTGGCTATATTCTGCCCTACGACAACTACGCCTACAACACCGTGAAGGTCGTGTATGCCATCACTGCATCCATCCCCTGGGTGGGCGACTGGGTCGCGCAAGCCGCCTTCGCCGGAAAATTCCCCGGCGCCGGGATCATCCCTCGCATCTACGGGTATCACATCATGCTGCTGCCCGGCATCCTGCTGGCCCTGACCGGCGCGCACATGCTGATCATGATCAAGCAGAAGCACACGCAGCCGCAGTACGCCAAGCGTCTGGCCTACAAGAAGATCGTGGGCGTGCCGCTCATGACTCAGCAAACCCCCATCATGCTGATCCTGGCCCTTATGTTCACCGGTCTGGTCATGCTGTTTGCCGCTTTCGTGCCGGTTCACCCGGTCGAGTTCTTTGGTCCGCCCAGCACCACGCCTATCAACAACATCAAGCCCGACTGGTACCTGCTGTGGGTCTTTGGCGCTCTGGCCATCATTCCCAGCTTCGAATGGCACCTGTTCGGTGGCCTGATCGGTGCTGAGTTTGTGGGCGCGCTGGTGCTTCCTGGTATCGTCATGGGCCTGATGTTCGCTGTTCCCATGCTGGACCGGACCACCGAGAACCAATACTACGCTGAGAACCCCACCAACCACCCGGTGCGGCTGGCAGCAGGTGTGGCATTCTTCGCAATGATGATTGTGCTATCGGTTGCCGGTTACAAACCAGAACTGATCAGCTCGGGACTGCTGACCACCGCGAATGCCAACACCATCTTGTGGATCCTCACCTTCCTGATTCCCACTGTGTCGTACTTCGCCGTGCTGGGCATCGTGCGCGGCATCCGCGCCCTGCGTGAAGCGGACGAGCGCGAAAGCCTCGCCCACGCCCACGCCGACGACTGATCAGCGCCGCCTGACGGTCACCTCCGCCCGGGTCGCGCACCTGGGCGGAGGTTCTCTTTGACGTCTGGCGTGGGGCCGCCTGTGCTTGACTGAACCGATGGATGACCTTGCCCACCTTCTGAGTGATCAGGCGCGCCGGTTGAACCTGGGCGGCCTGTCCCCTGCCGACGCCCCGCCCGAGGCGCTGGCGGAACTGGCCCGCGTGACCCTTCGTGAACTGATCGCGCGGGGCCTGCTGCCGGACCCGGATCCCGCCGTGGGGTGCTGGAGTGCGCCCCGGTCCGGACTGCACTGATGATGGAAGGGGGGTCACCATCCGCAGGAGGGGGGCTTCGTGGTCACGGGCAGGGGGCTGCCGGGCCGCTGGCGGGATAAGGAAGAACGCCGCCTCCGGGTGGGAGACGGCGGGTGTGGTCAGGGGTGGGTCAGGCCTGAACGCGGGGCGTGCTGGGGATGTTCGCGGCGGGCGTGGCGCCCTGGCGGGTGCCGGCGGCGTAGCCGACCTGCGCGCCGAACTGCCAGGCCAGTTTGATCATGAACTGGATGGCGTCCTCGTCGTTCGAGTTGATCAGGGTCCGCAGGTGTTCCGGCAGTCCGTCGGGGAGGGGCATGGCCCGGAGCTGCTCGCCGTACTCACTGCGGAGCTGCTCGAACCACTCGGCATAGGGGTTCGTCATGCCTCCATCTTAACAGCGGGACGCTCAAGGAATGTAAGCCGGGCGGTGCCGGCCGGGTCCGGGGTGCGGGAGGAACTTTGCCTTCCAGGCACCTTTTTATTATTCGAATGGTGTTACGCTTCACGCATGACCGCGACGACCACCCAGGACACCAGCGGCGGCATTCCCGCCCGCGAGATCAGCATCAGCGAATTCGGCGCGCAGAAAGCCCAGGGCATCCTCGCCAACAGCGGCAAGGAGAATGCCGGCGTGCGCGTGTTCATCAAGAGCGGCGGCTGCAGCGGCTACCAGTACGGCATGGCCATCGACGACCGTGAGCTCGAAGGCGACACCATCGTGTACGACCGCGGCGTGAAACTGCTCGTCGACCGCATGAGCCTGCCCCTGCTGCGCGGCAGCGAGGTGGATTTCGTCGAGAACATGATGGGTGGCGGCTTTACCGTGAACAACCCCAACGCCACCTCCGCCTGCGGCTGCGGTTCGTCGTTCCGCACGGACGGCTCGCAGTCCCCGGACGGCGAGGGCGCGGGCGGCTGCTCCAGCCACTGAAGTCCTGACGGTCTTCCACTCAGCGCACTCCGTTCCCTGCGCGCCCCGGTCCTTCCTGGCCGGGGCGCGCCGCGTTGTGGCTGGCGCCGGGCACCTGCGGGGCCCCCGGTACACCCGAAAGATGAACCCCGCCCGCGCCTCCACCCGGCCGAGGTGGTCGGCACCACCCTTGACGGCGCGTTAATGGGCCTTATACTGACGCTCATCATTCAAGGAAAAGGGCAGCAGCATCAGCCCAGTGTTCAGGGAGGCCATCATGAAAAAGACCTTTGCCCTTACTGCATTCCTCCTCGGCGCCGCGCTCGCAGGACCTGCTAACAACAGCCTCGTCGTCGGCACGTCGCAGGAACCGCCGAACATCTACGACCCCTGGAACACCAACAACCTCGCCATCACCAGCGAGATCAACGGGTACATGGGCGCCGGCCTGACCTACCAGGACGACAACGGCGACACCAAGGCCGACATCGCCACCCGCGTGCCCACCCTCGCCAACGGCGATTACAAGGTCGTCAAGGACGCCAAGGGCGACGTGATCCGCAACTCCGTCACGTACACCATCCGCAAGGACGCCAAGTGGAGCGACGGCACGCCCATCAAGGTCGCCGACTTCCAGTTCTGGCTGAAGCTGGAGAACGACGACCGCGTGCCCGTGCCCAGCCGTGACCCCTGGGACCGCGCCAAGATCACCGTCAACGACACGGACACCTTCACCATCACCTTCGAGCCGCCCTACCTGTTCGCCGATCAGGTCAGCCCCGGTCTGGCGCCCAGCCATATCATGGGCAGCGCCTTCAACACCTTCGACACCAAGACGAAGAACGAGAAGGACGCCAAGGTCGTCAACGAGGAGTGGAAGAAGTTCATCTCGTCGTTCACCACCGCCCGCAACCTGCCCAAGGTGGTGGCCGGGCCGTTCAAACCCACCGCGTGGCGCACCGGCAACAGCCTGACCATGACCCGCAACCCGGTCTACTGGAACCAGCCGAAGAACCCGGACAACTACGTGCAGACCGTCACGTACCGCTTCATTCCGAACACCAACACCCTGAAGGTGAACATCCTGTCCGGGCAGCTCGACGCGGTCAGCGCCGTCGGCCTGACCTTCGACCAGGGCACCGACCTCGCCCGCAACGAACGCAACAAGTACAAGACGTACTTCGTGTCCGGCGCGGTCTGGGAGCACATCGACATCAACGCCCGCGGCCAGCGTGCCAAGGACCTCGACCTCGACGATCCCCGCATGCGTCAGGCGCTGCTGTACGCCATCGACCGTGACGCGCTGACCAAGGCGCTGTTCCAGGGCAAGCAGGCGGTGTCCAACAGCTGGATCGGGCCGGTCAGCAAGCTGTACAAGAAGGACGTCAACGACTACAACGTGAACGTCGCCAAGGCCAAGCAGCTGTTCGCGGCGCTCGGCTGGACGCCCGGCAGCGACGGCGTGCTGCAGAAGGGCGGCAAGAAGCTCACCCTGAACTTCTCCACCACCGCCGGGAACTCCACCCGCGAGCGCGTGCAGCAGATCCTCCAGGCGCAGTGGAAGGCCGTGGGCGTGCAGGTGAACATCCAGAACTACCCCGCCAGCGTCATCTTCGGGCCGGACTTCCTGAGCAAGGGCGAGAGCGGCAAGTGGGACATGGCCATGTACGCCTGGTCGAACAACCCCGTCTTCGAGGAAGGCAACCTCTGGAAGAGCGAGGGCATCCCCACCGCCGCCAACGGCTACTCCGGCCAGAACAACCCGGGCTGGAGCAACGCCGAGTACGACAAGCTGTACAAGCAGGCGCGCGTGGAATTCAACCAGGCCGACCGCATCAAGCTCTTTGACCGCATGCAGGCCATCTGGAACGCCGAGGTGCCCTCCCTGCCCCTGTACTTCCGCGTGAACGTGTACACCAAGGTCCCGGGCCTCGTGAACTACACCTTCAGCGCCATCACGCAGTACCCCAGCTGGAACGCCGCGAACATCGGCTGGGCCAGCAAGGGCGCCGTCGAGGAGTACAAGCAGAAGTAACCCCAGCGGGCGCGTCCACCGCGGGTGGGCCACCCGGCACCGGGCGCGGGAGGGAAGGCACACACGCTTTCCCTCCCGCGCCGTTTTTTCAGGAGTTCGAACATGGGAACCTACGCATTACGCCGCGTCCTTCAGATGATCCCGCTGCTGCTGGTGATCAGCCTGCTGATCTTCGGCCTGACCGCCCTGCAACCCGGCGACCCGGTGGATCAGCTGGTGTTCGGGAACAGCAACATCACCCCGGAGGACATCGCCCGCCTGAAAGCCTCCTACGGCCTGGACCAGCCGTGGATCACCCGGTACTTCTTCTGGCTCAAGCAGGCCGTCACCGGGAACTTCGGGTACTCGCAGGACTTCGGGATTCCCGCGCTGGAGTACGTGTTCCAGAACCGCCTGCCGAACACGCTGCTGCTGACCGTTCCGGCGCTGATCATCAGCACCCTGATCGCCGTGCCGCTGGGCATCTTCAGCGCCGTGCGGCAGTACTCGCCGCTGGATTACATCCTGACCTTCTTCGCGTTCGTGGCGGTCAGCGCCCCGGTGTTCTGGGTGGGCGCCCTGGCGCTGTACTTCTTCGCGATCTCCCTGCCGCAACTCACGGGGGGGCTGCTGTCCCTGCCGCCGGGCGGGCTGGGCGGCGACGTGCCCCCGGAAGCCGGGTGGTGGGCGGTGGCGCTCGACAAGCTGAAGTACCTGCTGCTCCCCCTGATGATCCTGATGCTGCGCGAGATCGCGGTCACGCTGCGCTTCATGCGCGCGAACATGCTCGAGACGCTCACGCAGGACTACGTGCGCACCGCCCGCGCCAAGGGCCTCGCCGACCGCCGGGTGCTGTACAAGCACGCGCTGCGCAACGCCGTGACGCCCATCGTGACCCTGCTGGGCCTGAGCATCCCCGGCCTGTTCGGCGGCGCCGTCATCACCGAGACCGTGTTCTCCTGGCCCGGCATGGGCAAGGCCATCCTGGACGCGCTGGTCAGCAAGGACTTCAACGTGGTGATGGTCTGCCTGATGATGCTGGCCGTCCTGACCGTGGTGTTCCAGCTGCTGACCGACCTCGCCTACGCCCTCGTTGACCCCCGGATCCGGTACTCCTGATGACCACCATGCCCGCCTCCACGCCCGCCCCCGCCAAGAGCCGCTCGACCATGCAGATCGCCATGCGCCGCCTGCGCCGCCACCGGGCCGCCATGGCCAGCCTGATCGTGATCGCCGCGCTGATCCTGACCGCGGTCTTCGCGCCGCTCATCGCGCCGTACGACCCGAACGCGCAGGACCTCGCGGGAATCTACGCGCCGCCCAGCGCGCAGCACGTCCTGGGGCAGGACAGCCTGGGCCGCGACCTGCTGTCCCGCATCATCTACGGCAGCCGCGTCAGCCTGATCGTGGGCTTCACCGTCGCGCTGTTCAGCGTCGCGCTCGGCACCCTGATGGGCCTGCTCGCGGGCTTCCTGGGCCGCTGGGCCGACACGGCCATCAGCCGCTTCATCGAGGTCATGCTGTCCATCCCCGAACTGCCCCTGCAGCTGACCATCAGCGGCCTGTTCGCCGTCAGTGACCTTCCCGCCATCGCGTCCCTGCGGCAGAACCCGAACTCCAGCGTGTTCATCATCGTCGGGATCTTCACCTTCTTCGGCTGGATGGGCACCGCCAGGCTCGTGCGCGGCGAGGTCCTGAAACTCAAGAACCTGGAGTACGTGGACGCCGCCCGCGCCCTGGGCGCCGGGGACGCCCGCATCATGTTCCGTCACCTCGTGCCGAACGTCGTCGCGGTGATCATCGTGAACGGCACCCTGGCCGTCGGCGGCGCGATCCTCGGCGAGGCCGCCCTGTCCTTCCTGGGTTTCGGCATCCAGCCGCCCGTCAGCACCTGGGGGAACATGCTCTCCAACGCGAACGAGGTCGTGCTGGAACACCCCTTCATCGCGGTGTACCCGGGCCTCGCGATCCTGATCACCGTGCTGGCCTTCAACTTCCTGGGCGACGGCCTGCGCGACGCCTTCGACCCCAAGAGCCGCCTGTAAGGCTCGCCTGCCCGGACCGAGCGGGTGTTCCACAACCGGGGGCGGTCTGCCTTCCCGCGTTCCCATCCACGTCACCCCGGCAGGTCGTAGCCTGTGGGGGTGACGTGTTTCCCTGCCTGCCGGAGAGCCCCTTGAAGTACGACCTGCGTTTCCCCGTGGTGATCGCCGCCCTGCTGGTCGTGGGCCTGATGACGGTCAGCACGGCCGCCCTGTCCCCCCGCGCGTCCAGCGGGATCTTCAGCAAGCAGCTGCTGGGCGTGGCCCTGGCCGCCGCGCCCATCGCGCTGATGTGGTGGGCCGGCCGTGACCGCATCTACCGCGCCGCGCCGTACCTGTACGGGCTGGCGCTGCTGATGCAGGTCAGTACGTTCGTGATCGGCAAGGAGGTGAACGGGCAGCGTAACTGGATCGTGCTGGGGCCGCTGCAGTTCCAGCCGCTGGAAATCCTGAAGTTCGCGCTGATCCTGATGCTGGCCGTCACGCTGCGCGAGGGATTCAAGGGCGCCAAGACGTACGTGCGGGCGCTGGCGGTGTTCCTGCCGCCGCTGGCCCTGGTGGTCATCCAGGATTTCGGCGGGGCGATGGTGCTGTGCGTGATGTTCGCCGTGATGCTGCTCGCCGCGCGCATCCCGGTCTGGCACGCGGTACTCGCGGCCCTGGCGGTCGGGACCGCGGTGCCGACCGTGCTGTACCCGCACCTGGAACCCTACCAGCAGAAACGGCTGACCATCTTCCTGGACCCGTACCAGGACCCGCGTGGCGCCGGGTACCAGGTGATCCAGAGCACCATCGCGGTCGGCAGCGGCGGCCTGCAGGGCAAGGGGTACAAGCAGGGCAGTCAGTCCCACAACGGCTTCCTGCCCGAGGCGCACACGGATTTCGCGGTCTCCACGTGGCTGGAGGAACAGGGGTTCGTGGGGGGCGTGGTGGTGCTGGTGCTGTACGGCGCGCTGTTCTGGGGGCTGGCCGGCATGGCGGGTGAGGCGCCGCGCCTGCAGGATCAGGTGCTGTTCGCCGGGATCCTGGGGCAGATCGGGTTTCAGGTGCTGGAGAACATCGGCGCCGCCCTGAGCGTGCTGCCGCTGACCGGGATCACGTTGCCGCTGATCAGTTACGGCCTGAGCAGTCTGGTCAGCACGCTCAGCACGCTGGGGCTGGCGTACGTGGTGTACCGCGACCGGTACCTGGGGCAGATCTGATGGCCGGCGGGCCGGGCGCGGTCTTCCGGGTGTTCATCGCCGCGAGTCTCGACGGGTTCATCGCGCGGCCCGGCGGGGAACTCGACTGGCTGCCCGGCGCGTCCCCGGACGGCGTGCCGGCCCCGGCGGGCGAGGATCACGGGTTCCTGGCGTTCCTGTCGGGCGTGCAGGTGGTCGTGATGGGCCGCGGAACCTTCGAGACGGTGCGTGACTTCAGGCCCTGGCCGTACGCCGGGAAGACCACGGTGGTCCTGAGCCGCTCCCTGGGTCCGGCCGACCTGCCCGCCGACCGGCCGGACCTGCGCGTTCATCCCGGCCCGGTCGAGCGGCTGGCCGCCGAGCTGGGCGCGCGCCCGGCAGGTGACGCGCCCACCGGCGTGTATGTCGATGGTGGGCAGACCGTTCAGGCGTTCCTGCGGGCCGGTCTGATTGACGAACTGACCGTCACGCGCGTGCCGGTGCTGCTGGGGCGGGGCCGGCCGCTGTTCGGCCCGCTGGACGCGGACAGCCACTGGGAGCACGTGACCACGTGCGCCTTCCCGAGCGGACTGGTGCAGAGCACCTACCGCCGCGCGCCCTGACGGCAGTGTTCAGGGACGCCCTGGGTTCTGCCGGGGCCGCTGAACCGACGCTGCTGAATCGGTCGGTTCCACCGCTTCCCCCGGCGAGGGCCGGCTGCCCCCACCGGGGGAAGCGGCCAGGCGGGAAGCCTGAAGGATGCGTTGTGGCGCGTGGTGAACATGAATGTTACGGTAAGGACCCTTCTCCCCAAACCGCCGCGCAGGAGTGAAATAAATTACACTTGCCGCGGAAGTCCCCGCCGCCCCGGCTCCCCTCGGCACCATGAACCGGGACGGCGCTCCGCCGCGTTGATCCAGCCAGCGTGTCACAGACCCAGGAGGCGTCATGAACATCACGGATTTGATTCAATCGTTCTTCGGAAGCGAAGGAGCCGCGCGGCTCGGCCAGGCGGCCGGCCTCGATCCGAGCAGCGCCCAGCGGGCCCTGGGGATCGGCCTGCCCCTGCAACTCGACGCCCTCGCCGACCACGCCGCGACGCCGGAAGGCCCGGCGCAGATCGCCGAGGCCATCGAGAACCTGCCGCGGTTCGACAGCGTGCAGGACGCCCTGAACGCCCCTGACGGCGCGCAGAACCTCCAGCAGGCCGGCGAACTGCTCGGCTCCGTGCTGCTGGGCTCCCGTTCCGGTGGCGTCGCGCAGGCCGTGGCCGGGCAGGCGGGCGTGCCGGCCGGACAGGCGCAGCAGCTGATGGGCATGGCCCTGCCGCTGCTGCTGAGCGTGCTGGGCCAGCGCGGCGTGAACGCCGGCAACCTCAGCTCGGTGCTGGGCGGCCTGAAAGGCGGGCTGGGTGGCCTGCTGGGCGCGGGCGCCGGCGCCGCCCTGGGCGGGGCGGTGCACGCCGTCACGCCGCCCACGCCCGGCGGGAACCCGGTGCCGGCACCGACGGTTTCGCCTGTGGGCGCGCCTTCCATGGATGGCCCGGCGCTCGGCGCGCCCGCCCTGAGCCCCGAGGGCACACTCGACTTCCTGAAGGAGCAGTTCGGTGGCGAGACGGCCGAACGCATCGGCGGCGCCGCCGGCTTCACCGGCAGCGCCGCGCGCCGCGCCACGCAGGCCGCCCTGCCGCTCGTCCTGAACGCCCTGGTGCAGAAGGGCCGCACCGAGGCCGGCGCGACAGACCTGCTCAACCTCAGCCGGCCCTTCGAGACCCTGACCACCGGTGACGGGCACCTGAACACGGGCGTCCTGAACGACGCTGCCGAAACGGCCCGTGTCGAGGGACAGGGGCGCGGGTTGCTGGGCGGTCTGTTCGGCAATGTCGAGCAGCTCTCCGGTCGCCTGGGCACGGCGCTGGGCGGCAGCGGCGCGAGTGCCGGCCGCCTGCTGGCCCTGCTCACCCCGATGGTACTGGCGGTCCTGGGCCGCCGCGCCCGTAACGGCAACCTGGGCGCAGCGGGCCTCAGCGGCCTGCTGGGCGGCATGGGTGGCAGTCTGGCCGGGCTGCTCCCCGCGGGCCTGAGCAGCCTCGGCGCACTTCTCGGTGCGGGAGGCGCGGCGGGCGTGGCGGCCGCCACGGGCCCGGGAGCTGTGCGGGCCAGCGTGCCGCCGGTCGCTCCGGCCGCACCCGCGCCGCCGGTCACCCCGGAACGCGAGCGGCGCGGCGGGTTCCCCTGGTGGATCATTCCGCTGCTGTTGCTGCTGCTGCTGGGCGGCTGCTGGCTGGTGAACCGTCAGTCCGCGGACACGGCCGGCCCGGCCCCGGTCACGGACGGAACGGCGAGCATCCTGGTCACCAACCCGTCCTCCGACGCGAACCTGCCGCCCCAGCCGTTCACCATGAGCGGCACCGGACCGGCGGGCGAGACCCTGACCATCCAGGACGAGGGACAGGAGGTGGGGACCGCCACGGTGGACGGGAACGGCAAGTGGAGCGCGGAACTGCCCGCCCCGACCGTGGGCGAGCACACCTACACCGTGAACAGCGGCCCGGTCCGCAGCGAATTCAAGGTGAACGTCGCGGGCGAAGCCCCGGCGGACGCGGGCACGACCGGGACCGCTTCTACCGGGACGGCCGCGACCCCGGCCGCCTTCGGCATCAGCGCCCCCACGGCTGACCAGAAACTCCCGGCGGGTGGCTTCACCATGAACGGCACCGGCAAGCCCGGCGAGGAACTCGAACTGTTCGAGGACGGCACCAGCCTCGGCAAGATCACCGTCGGTGAGGACGGCACCTGGACGTTCGACGTTCCCAGTCCGACCGCCGGCGCTCACACCTACTCGGTCAAGGGCCCGGACGGCGCGGAACTCGGTCAGGTCAGCGCGTCCATCGCGGCGGCCGCCGCCGGCGCCAGTGCCGCAAACTGCACCAAGAACTACACCCTCAGCATCACGGACGGCCAGACCGTCAGTGAACCCTTCCGTTTTGGCGGGGTCGGGAAGGGGACGGGGTACAGCGTGACCGTCAAGCGCGGTGCCCGCACCATCGGGACCAAGGACATCCCGCTGGACGCCACCTGCGGCTGGAGTTACCAGAGCAAACCCGGCGCGGGCACCATCTCCTACGAGGTGCGTCCCCTGGGTGACGCTGCCGCCGCGCCGCTCAGCAAGGTGACGCTCACGGTCAAGAAGTAATACGGACTCCGATTGAATGGCTTACAAGGCCGTTCAATCCGAGCGAAGCGAGTGGGAGAAAACCGGGTTCCGGACGTGGAGTTAACAGATCGGTGATGTTCCGATCTGTCAACGAAACAAACGGAATCCGTATAAGTGCCCCCGGAACCGGGCGCCCGCCGTCAGCGGGGCAGGTTCCGGTCGGTGCAGCAGCCTCCGGAGCCGCCTGGGAACGTCCCGGGCGACTCCGGAGGTTGCCGTGTGACCCGGCGGAGGCGCTCAGCGGCTGACGCTCCAGATGCCCGCGAAGTCCGCCAGTTGCGTGCTGCGGTCCGCGCTGGCGTAGGCGCTGATGCTGCCGTCCAGGTACAGGGCGTCCGGGCAGCCCAGCGTGTCCCGGAAGAACAGCGCGAACGTGTAGAAGTTCACCGGCCCGGCACTGACGGCAAAACGGACCTGCCCGTCCCGGCAGACGCCCACCCCGCTGCGCAACTTGAACGACAGGCTGTCGCGGTTGAAGGCCGGGTGAATCCTGCCGCCCTGCAGCAGCAGCGGCCCGGACTGCGTGGCGAAGGTGGGGTGCAGGTCGAGTGCGGCGTAGCGGCGCGTCTCGGTCACTCCGACCTGCCGGCCCTTCACCCAGAACACGCCGTTGGGCAGCAGGGCGAAATTCCCGCCGCGGCGGGCCAGGTTCAGCGGCACCAGCGTCTGTCCGTTCTCGACGTGCAGGCCCAGGGGTTTCAGGCCCGGCGCGTAGATGCCGCTGTTGGTGGCGAAGGTGAGCGTGCGCCCTTCCTTGCGCAGCCGCGCCCGTAACTCCGTGAAGGTGGCGTACGGCGCGCGGGTGGTGGGGTTCAGCCAGTGCAGTTCGAGCCGGTCGCTGCCTGGCTGGATGGTCGCCACTGTGTAGAGGGTGCCGCCTGCCACGACCGGTGCGACCTTCATGGCCGGGGCCGGTGAGGAGAGCAGGCCCAGCAGCAGGGCCGCCGGAAGGTGGAGTCGGATGGAGACGCGGGCATCAGGGCGGGCCATGTGCCTCAGTCTGCATGGTCGGGGGCCGGAACGCAGGGCGGGGCGCGCCCGCCGGCGCACCCGGTTCCGTGCCTTCCGGTGGGCGGCCACAGTGGTTGAGGTACGGACATGAAGGGTGGCGTGGGCAGGGGGTGTTGACAGATTCACGTGTGGCCTGTATCTTTTCTGAGCCTCAAGCGAGGCGGGATGCATGACAAGCGAGCGTGAAAGAGCGAGAGAAACGCGAAATAACCGCGCTCCTCAAGCAAGCCCCCCACACCTCCGGGTGCGGGCCGGGTGAGCGGACAGGAGACGCATAGGAAAGATGGGTCAAGATACTAAGGGTCCACGGTGGATGCCCTGGCACTGGAGCCGATGAAGGACGC